>DATBLU010000344.1:0-4852 GCA_036555205.1 Candidatus Deferrimicrobiaceae bacterium | reverse complement strand
AGGCGTTTGCGGATGAGCCGTTCGATGCCGGCGAGGAACGGGCGCTCCTCGAAGGAGCAGAACGACAAGGCGATGCCGGACGCACCGGCCCGGCCCGTGCGGCCTATCCGGTGAATGTAGCTTTCCGGCTCGTTGGGAAGGTCGAAGTTGATCACGTGGGACAGGTCGACGATGTCGAGGCCCCGTGCGGCGATGTCGGTCGCCACAAGCACCCTGGTCAGTCCCCGCTTGAATCCTGCCAGAGCTTTTTCCCGGGCGTTTTGGGACTTGTTCCCGTGGATCGCCTCGGTCCTGACCTTGTATCGGGCGAGCTGCTTGGCGACTCCGTCCGCGCCGTGCTTGGTGCGCGTGAAAACCAGCGCGTTCTTGACGGAAGGATCGTCCAGAAGGTGCTTTAGCAGCTCGATCTTTTCATGTTTTTCCACGTAGTGGACCCGCTGTTCCACGGCCTCCGCAGGGGTTGCAACGGGAGTCACGGCGACTCTCACCGGATTGCGCAGGATCGTGTCGGCCAGCCCCTTGATATCTCCAGGCATCGTGGCCGAGAAGAAAAGGGTCTGCCGCTTCCCCGGCAATTGGTCGATGATCCGGCGGATGTCGTGGATGAATCCCATGTCGAGCATCCTGTCGGCCTCGTCCAGGACGAAGGTTTCCACGGTCTGCAATTTGACCAGCCCCTGCGACATCAGGTCGAGCAGCCTTCCGGGCGTGGCCACGAGGATGTCGATCCCTCGCAGGAGCGCCTGCGCCTGCGGGTGCTGGTTGACGCCGCCGAACACGATCGCGTGCTTCAGTCCCGTGTACTTGCCGTACGCGCCGAAACTCTCCGCGATCTGGGAGGCAAGCTCCCGCGTAGGCGTCAGCACGAGCGTGCGGATGGGCCGCCTCCCGTTCCCGTTCCGCGGCGACCCCTGGAGGCGGTGGAGGATCGGCAAGGCGAAGGCCGCCGTCTTTCCGGTACCGGTCTGTGCGCAGCCGAGGAGGTCCTTCCCCTCGAGTACGAACGGGATCGCCTTCACCTGGATGGGGGTCGGAACGGTGTGATTCTTCTCCGCCACGGCGCGTAGGATCTCGGGGCGGAGCCCGAACGTTTCAAACGACATTTTTGCTTCCGACATTTTCTGTCTTGCTTCCGAAGTTCTCTGTTCTGGCATGTTCTTTTCTTCTCCTGACGTTTTTCACCAAGAACAACCGGTGGAGCGGGCAGCTCGCCCGTCCGATCTTCCGCATGGTGAAATCTCGGGAGAAGCTTTGAAGGCCCGGTCACGGCTGCGGACCCGCTTCTTCGAAAGGACCCTTGTGGGAGAGATTGTGTCTCGGGATTCTTCGATCTGCTGTCAACGTACCACGTAGGTCCCGGAACCGCAAGCGGATAACACGGTGTTCGTTGGATTTGGAAACAAAGGGCTGCCCGCTTTTTCCATTGGAGCCCTATCAGGCCGTGCCGCGCGCGATGCTGATATTTCGCGGCAGGGGTTGCGGATTACACCCGCAACCCCTGATTGTCGAAGGGGCCGAAGTGAGATCCCGCATTGGTCGCCGGATTATATGTATCTGCTACGATTATTTCTTCATCTCTGCGGAAACAAGAACGATGTCCTTTTTCGTGCTTTCCACGATCACGATGAGCTCCTTCTGCTCCTGCTCGGGGACCTTGAACTTGTCCAGGACCTTCTTGAAATCGGCCAGCATCGCCTGCCATTCATTTTCCGTTATGTTGAGATGCTGGTGCGATTCCTTCATGCCCCGGCCAGTGTATTTCTCCGGTCCGCCGGAGGCCTGGCAAACCATGGAGGTGACATGGTATTTGAGATAGGATTTGGGGACCCGATCCCTGGCTTCCTTGATCCTGGGGTTTGCGTTCAGGACGTCGTCGAGATAAAGAACTTCCAGGAACTCGTCGACGACGGGTGCAATGTTGTACACGCCTCCGAGTCGCTGGTACAAGGATTGTTTCTGTTTCTCCTCCGCAAGCGGGGCGTCAGGGACTAAAAGGTTTACGAGGAACATGACCGACAGGAGAATTCCAGTGCGAGCAAACCCCTTGCTCTTCATTTCCGGCTCCTTCTCGCGCCCCATGTCTCGGCGGGTTATCCTCTTTTGTTTTGAACGACAACCAGATGTTTTCGTAAGCGAATAGTTTAATCATTGAGATGAAGTGTAACTCCGTTGGTTTCGCCTGCCGGTTACGACTCCGACCGGGAAGGATGAGACCCGGGAGATCGACGAATCCACGGCTGCCTTAGCCTCTTGGCCTTGTCAACTTCGGCAGCGCGCTCTCCACGATCGCAAGGAAGCTCTCCATCACGGGAGAGTTGCGCTTCTCGGAGTGCCTGGCGAGGAAGATCGGTCGCTTCAGGGACATTCCCGTAACCGGTATCTTCACAAGGTACTTGGCCCGGATTTCGGATCGTAGTCCATGGACCGACATGAAGGAGATTCCGATGCCGGCCCCGACCAGTGCCTTGCACGTCTCGGGGCAGGTAAGCTCGATGGACTTACGGATCACGCCTTTCCTGGATGATAGCCAATCCTCGAAAAGGAGACGCGTTGCCGAGCCCTTTTCGCGGATGATCCACATCTCTTCCTCGAGCGAGCTCGGGGCGATGCGCAGCGCCTTCGCAAGGCGATGTGACGGGCTGGTAAAGCAGACGATCTCGTCCTCCAAGAGCGGCTTAAGTTCCAATTCCTCGCCCGACAGTCGAGCGCCGACGAAACCCAGGTCGAGCTCATTCCGGACAAGCATCTGCTCGATCCGGAGAGAGTTCTCCACAGTGTAATGGAGGGCCACATTCGGAAAACGGCGGTGGAACAAACCGAGAATGTCCGGAAGCAGGTAGTAACCCGGGGTCGTACTGGCTCCAACTCTTACGGAACCGAGTTCTGCGGAACGATGGGATCGAACTGCCTCGGCGGTCCGTTCCATCGCCCCGAGCAGTTTTTCCGCCTCGACGGCGAGTGTCTCTCCGGCATCCGTCAGGTAAAGCGTCTTGCCGATCTGCTCGAAGAGCCGAACGCCGAGATCTTCCTCGAGCTGACGCATCTGCCGGGAGACCGCCGGCTGGGTGAGGAAGACCTCCTCGGCTGCCCGTGTGTAGTTCCGGTGCTTTCGGACGGCGAGGAAGGTGCGAAGGTGATGCGGGTTCATCGGCTACCCAAAGATTTGCGTATGGTGACGAATAAAATAATGCATTTCCAGTATAGAGCCGGGAAGGATAGCATGGCAATCACCGGCGCGATGCAGGATCTCCGAAATCGAGCCGGACTAAAAAGGAGGCGAACCGTGTCCAGGAGCACTGTGCGCTTGACCCAGCTCTCCCACTGCGCGGGTTGAGCGGGCAAGATCGGTCCCGAGGACCTCGCTCAGGTTCTGAGCGGCTTGCCAGAGATCACTGATCCGAACGTTCTCGTCGGACCTGGGACCGCCGACGATGCGGCGATCTACCGCGTTTCCGACGAACTGGCGTTGATCCAGACCGTGGACTTCTTCACCCCAGTGGTGGATGACCCCTACCAGTTCGGGGCCATCGCCGCGGCCAATTCCTTAAGCGATGTCTATGCCATGGGCGGCCGGCCCGTCCTTGCCCTCAACGTCGTGGGTTTTCCGAGAGGCAGCGACGCGACGCCGATGTCGATGCTCGCGGAAATCCTGCGCGGGGGGGCGGAGAAGGCCAGGGAAGCCGGAATCGATATCGTCGGCGGCCACACCGTCGACGACAAGGAGCCGAAGTACGGCCTGTGCGTGACCGGCTTCGTCCATCCGAAGGAGTATTGGGCAAACGTCGGAGGGCGCGCGGGGGACCGGCTCGTCCTCACGAAGCCGATTGGTACCGGGATCGTGACGACGGCCATGAAGGCCGGCACGGCAGGCGAGGAGGCGATGAGGGCGGCGATCGAGACCATGGCGACCTTGAACCGTGCGGCGGCCGAGGTCGCCCGGGAGGTCGGTGTGCGCGCGTGCACCGACATAACCGGTTTCGGCCTTCTGGGCCACCTCCGCGAGATGCTCGGCGGCGTCGGCGCGCGGATCCAGCTGTCGGCGGTTCCCATCCTTCCGGGGGCACGGGAACTCGCCGCCAAAGGGTCGATCCCCGGAGGTACACGCCGCAACACGGATTCTCTCGACCGGGTCGTAAGCTACCATAAGGAAATCGACGAGGTCGATCGCCTCCTGCTCTGCGATGCCCAGACATCCGGCGGGCTTCTATTTGCGGTCGAGCCTTCCGGATGCGAAGAATTGCTCTCCGGCCTTGCAGCAGCGGGCGTTTCAGCTGCTGGCATCGGGAAATTCATCGAGGAACCGGAAGGTCGGATCGAGGTCGTGGCCTAGGCGTAGCCATGATCGAGCCGGGACTGGCAATACTGATTTTTTTCACGGGTTTCGCGGTCAGCTGCCTGTCCGGGTTGCTCGGGATCGGCGGCGGGATCGTCATGGCGCCTGCGCTTCTGTACCTGCCTCCCGCCTTCGGCTTTCACGCCCTGGACATGCGGCAGGTCGCCGGCCTGACTATCACACAAGGGCTGTTCGCATGTCTGTCCGGGGCCTGGCGTCACGACAGGTACCGATCCGTGAGCCGACGGCTTGTGGTTACGATGGGGAGCGCCATCACGCTCGCCGCGCTGACGGGTTCGGTAATCTCGCGGTGGGTGGCGAACGAGGTGTTGATGGTGGTCTTCGCCGGGCTCGCCGCCGTCGCCGCGCTGATGATGTGGCTTCCGAAGGCCGAGAAACATGAGGTCGAGGACCCGAACGCCTGCCGGTTCAATATCCCCCTTGCCGTATCGATTGCCCTGGCGATCGGTTTTCTGGGGGGCCTGGTCGGGCAGGGGGGCTCGTTCATCCTCATCCCCC
>DATBLU010000233.1:0-4590 GCA_036555205.1 Candidatus Deferrimicrobiaceae bacterium | reverse complement strand
GGAAACGACGTTCTCGGATCTTTCGGCCGATTTTCGCGTCGAACGGGGGAAAATCCGGACGGATTCGCTCCGGATCCTCTCGGACAAGATAGGCCTTGCGGGATCGGCCGTCCTGGGCTTCGACCGCACGCTCGACTTCCGTGGCGCGGTCGTCCTTTCGAAGGAGATGTCGGCCCGGGCGCGGGGCAAGGCGGGAAGTTTCCTGGACGGCCCCTCGGGGCGCGTCGAGATCCCCCTTGTGATGACGGGAGCCGTAACGTCGCCTTCAATTGCGATCGATGCAGGGGAGCTTGCCCGCGGGCTCGGAGGGAAGGCCATCCGGGGGCTGATGCAGCGGAAACCGGGATCATCGGAGCCTTCCGGCGCGGAGCAGGAAAAGAAGCCGGACCGGAGGGAACCGGACGAGGCGTTGGAGGGACTCCTGAAAAAGCTTCTGCCGGGGAAGAGGTAGGAGGAACGGGCATGGCTCCTTCGGACAGCGCGCTTCTGGTCATCGACTTGCTGGAGGATTTCGTCCGGCCCGGTGCCCCGCTTGAGGTTCCGGATAACCGGAAGATCCTGTCCGCCGTGCGCAGACGCATCGCGCGGGCGCGGAAAAGCGGGGAGCTGGTGGTCTACGTGTGCGACTCCCACCGGAAGCGCGATCCCGAATTCGCGCGCATGGGTTGGCCTCCCCATGCCGTCGCCGGGACGCCCGGCGCCGCCGTCGTGGCGGCGATCTCCCCGGAGCCCGGAGACGTCATCGTGGAAAAGAAGTCCTATTCGGGATTCAACCGGACCTCGCTCCAGTCGGTCCTTCGCCGCCGCGCGATCCGGAAGCTCTCCCTCTCCGGCTGCGTCACCAACATCTGCATCCTCTACACCGCATACGAGGCCGCCGTGCGCGGCTACGACGTGACCGTCGACGAGACACTCGTGGCGGGCCTGGATCCGAAGTCGCACGCCTTCGCGCTCGACCAGATGGAGAAGGTCCTGGGGGTGCGGGTGATCCGCCGCCGGGCATAACGCAAAAGAGGGAGGAGCGATGGACCCTATCCCCAGTTGGGAAGAGATCCGGCGCGGGGACACGACCGACGTCTATTTCCGCCGGACGATGGAAGCGCTTAAGAAAGCCGGGAAGGACCGCGTCAGGGTGAAGGCGGAGGCGTTCGTCAAGCGTTTCCCGGCCGGGTACGGATACGGGATCGCGGCAGGGATGGACGAGATGCTGAGGCTATTCTCCGGACGGGAGGTCGACATCCGGGCGATGGAGGAGGGGGCGCTGTTCCATGCGGGCGAGCCCGTCCTTTCCATCGAGGGGCCTTACGGCGCATTCTGCGAGATGGAGACCGCGATGCTGGGCATCATCTGCCAGGCCTCCGGGGTGGCCACCAGGGCGTCGCGGATCAAGCGGCTGGCGGGGGAGAAGTCGGTGCTCAGCTTCGGAGCGCGCCGGATGCACCCGGCGCTCTCCACGATAATCGACCGGAACGCCTTCATAGGCGGGGTCGACTCGGTGTCTGTCGTGCGCAGCGCCGAGTACCTGGGAGAATCGCCCGTCGGCACGATGCCCCACGCTCTCATCCTGGTGCTGGGGGACACGGTCGCGGCGTTGCGCGCCTTCGACGACGCCGTGGAATCGTCCGTTCCGCGCGTATGCCTGATCGACACCCTTCAGGACGAGAAATTCGAGGCGGTGCGGGCTGCGCAGGCTTTGGGGAAACGGCTTGCCGCCGTCCGGCTCGATACCCCGTCCTCCCGCCGCGGCGACTTCCGCAAGATAATACAGGAGGTCCGCTGGGAGCTTGACCTGCGGGGATTCGGCCACGTCCGGATACTGGTGTCGGGAGGGCTTGGCGAGGAGGACATAAAGGATCTGCTGGACGTCGCGGACGGCTTCGGCGTCGGGACGTGCATCAGCAACGCGCCGACGGTCGACTTCGCCCTGGACATCGTGGAGGTGGAAGGCGCCCCGTTCGCGAAGCGAGGCAAAAACTCGGGGGGGAAGCAGGTCGTCGCATGCACGTCATGCGCCTTGCGGAAGGTGTTGCCGGAGACCGCCGCATCGGTCGCCTGCGCATGCGGAGCCGGAATGGAAGGCTTGCTGCTGCCGGCAATGAGGAGGGGGGAAATACTTGCGCCCAGCCGCTCCCCGCGGGAGCTGCGTAAAAAGGTCCTCGATCAGGTCGCCCGCTTCCATTCCCTCGAGGGGGGTAAGGCGCGTTGACGTTCCGGACGCTCGAATGGACCGGGGACGCCCTGCTCCTGCTGGACCAGCGCGTTCTCCCGGCGGAGGAAACGGTCCTGCGCTATACGGACGCCGCGGGCGTGGCCGGCGCCATCAGCACGATGGTGGTCCGAGGGGCTCCGGCGATCGGCGTGGCGGCGGCCTTCGGGCTTGTGCTGTCGGTCCGGTCCGCAGCCCTGGAGAACCGCCCGTGGAGGGCGGCCTTCCGGGAGGCCGCGGATATGCTCGGCGCGACGCGGCCGACCGCCGTCAACCTGTTCTGGGCCATCGAGCGGATGCGAAGGGCGGCCGCGACGCAGCAGGACGATCCCGGGGAAGCGGGGAGAATGCTCGAGCGCGAGGCCGTCGCCATCTGCAAGGAGGACGTGGACGCCAACCGCCGGATGGGGGAACACGGAGCCGTGCTGATTCCCGATGATTCCTCCGTGCTCACGCACTGCAACGCAGGCGCGCTGGCGACCGCCGGGTACGGGACCGCCCTCGGGGTCGTCCGCGCGGCGGTGTCCGCCGGCAAGAGGGTGCACGTCTTCGTCGACGAGACGCGGCCTTTCCTGCAAGGGGCGAGGCTTACCGCCTGGGAGCTCATGAAAGACGGGATCCCCTGCACTCTCGTCACGGACAACATGGCGGCGAAGCTTATGCGCGACGGAAGGGTGCAGGCCGCGATCGTGGGAGCGGACCGGATAGCGCGCAACGGCGATGTTGCGAACAAGATCGGAACTTACGGCGTGGCGGTCCTCTGCCGGGCGCACAGGGTGCCCTTCTACGTGGCGGCCCCATGCTCCACGATCGACCCTTCGATGCGCACGGGGAAAAAGATCCCGATCGAGGAACGGGACGGGAGTGAAGTGTCCCACCTGATGGGGAAGCGGGTTGCGCCGGAGGGGGTCGCCGTATATAACCCGGCCTTCGACGTCACGCCGGCGCGTTACGTCTCCGCGATCGTCACGGAGAAGGGGGTGCTGCGTCCCCCGTTCTCCCGCGCAATCCGGGATCTGTTCCCGTGAAAGATCCGCCCGCACGACCCGGATCCGCTCCCTTCTCGCTGCTCGACCGGCTTCTGGCGCTCGGCGTCAAGAACACCGCCCGGGCCCTTCCGCTGATCGAGGACGTGCGGAAGCGTCTCGGGTGGGGAGAGGCGCAGCTTGGCGGGGTATGGGAAGGAGCCGCGCGCGCTCCCGATCCGCTGGCCTTTCTTCTCAACCTCTCCAAGCTTTCCGACTCGCTCTCCCAGGAGGAACTGGCCGGCGTGCTGTCCCGCCCGGAGAGTCTCCCCGTGCTTGGTGCGCTTCTCGGCGGGTCCGAGTTCCTCGCCGACCAGATAGCGAGGCGAAAGGATATTTTCTCCTTCCTCTTCCTTGAAGGGGGATACCGCAGCAGGGTTCCGGGCGAGGCGCTTCTTTCCGAGGCGATCGCAGCGGCAAGAAGTTCCGGGACGGAAAGCGAGATCAAGGCGGCCCTTCGGCGCATCAAGCTGCGCGAGGTCGCGCGGATCGCCGCGCGCGACCTCGCGGGGCTCTCCCCCCTTGCCGAGGTGACGGAGGACCTCTCTTCGCTCGCGTCGGCGGCCCTGTCGGGCGCCCTGGAATATGCCCGGCGACAGCTTACGGGGAGGTACGGCGCTCCGCGGATCGACGGAAGGGACGGCCGGGAGTGCGGCTTCGTCGTCATGGGGATGGGAAAGCTGGGGGGCTTCGAGCTCAACTTCAGTTCCGACATCGACCTGCTCTACCTCTACGAGACGGACGCCGGATCGACCGACGGCGGCAGGGAAGGCAAACCGATCACTTTCCATCAATACTTCGTCCGCCTCTCGGAGATGATCACGCGAATCGTTTCCGAGATAACGGAGGACGGTTTCGTCTTCCGCGTGGACCTGCGGCTGCGCCCCGAGGGCACCAAGGGGGATCTCGCGAACTCCTTGCGCTCCGCGGAGATTTATTACGAGTCCTGGGGGCAGACGTGGGAGCGTGCGGCGCTGATCAAGGCCCGGCCCGTCGCGGGGGACACGGCGGTGGGCGAGGAGTTCTTAAGGACGATCACGCCGTTCGTGTACCGGAAATTCCTCGATTTCACCTCGATCGAGGAGATCAAGGAGATGAAGGAACGGATAAACCTCGCCTCGGCGCGCGCCCGCAAGGGGGAGCGGGACCTGAAGCTGGGCGCCGGCGGGATCCGGGAGATAGAGTTTTTCGCACAGGCTTATCAGTTGATCTACGGAGGAAAGAACAGGGAGCTGCGAGTCCGCGGGACGCTGCAGGCGCTGTCGGCGCTGGCGAGGCAGGGGCTCGTTTCCCGGGAGGAGCACGCGCTGCTTAACGAGGCATACGAATTCCTGCGGTCGCTGGAGCACAGGATCCAGG
>DATBLU010000297.1:0-12993 GCA_036555205.1 Candidatus Deferrimicrobiaceae bacterium | reverse complement strand
GATGGCGACGATGTTGGCGACGAAAGCCTTGCCTATCTCCTCCGAGGCCGTGCGGATGATGGGGAGCTTTATCACCTTGAAGCCGCCCTGCGGGATGTCCTTGACGAAGTCCTCGTCGACGAGCAGCGTCCCGGTCTGCTTGACGTCCTTGTAGTACTTGGTGCACGCCTCCTGCGTAAGCGAGAGCTGCAGGTCTATCGCGGTCGCCTTGGGGAAGTCGATCGTCTTGTCGGATATGATCACCTCCGACTTCGAGGCTCCCCCGCGGGCCTCGGGGCCGTATGACTGGCTCTGGACCGCGTTCTTCTTGTCGAAGATCGTCGCCGCCTCGGCGAAGATTACTCCCGCCAGGATCAGGCCCTGGCCCCCGGACCCGGAAAAACGGATCTCGTATCGGCCCATCGCCTAGGCCCTCCCCTCTTTGGGCGCTTTGAGCTTCTCAACCAGCCCGTAATAGGTGTCGCAGTACTCCGGCGCCTCCTTCTTGAAAAGGACGCCGGTCGGGAACTTGCCCGCCGTCTTCTCCGGCGGGAGCTTGTCGAAAGCGGTTATGGGAAGGGCGTTGTCCTTCATCCACAGGAGCTGGTCGGTCGGACTCTTGAACTTGTTCCGCCGCCCGTGGGTCGTGGGGCAGGCGTTGATGATCTCCAGTACCGACAGCCCCTTGTGCTGGATCGCTTCGATGATGAGCTTGTCCAGCGCCGCCGCGTGGTAGGCGGTCCCCCGCCCGACCCAGCTCGCGCCGGCCCCTTTCGCCAGCTCCGGGATGTTGAAGGACGGATCGATGTTCCCGTACGGCATCGTGGTGGCCATGTGCCCGGAAGGAGTCGTCGGAGAATACTGGCCTCCGGTCATGCCGTAGATGAAGTTGTTGAACACCATCACCGTGATGTCGATGTTGCGGCGGCATGCGTGGATGAAGTGATTCCCGCCGATGGCGGTGGCGTCGCCGTCGCCGCTGACCACCATTACCTTCTTGTCGGGGCGCGCCATCTTGAGCCCCGTCGCGAAAGGAAGGGCGCGTCCGTGCGTCGTGTGCAGGGTGTTGAAGTCTACGTACCCGGGAAGGCGGGACGCGCACCCGATCCCGGATACGAGAGCGACGTCGTCCTTGGGGATCTTGAGCGAATCCACGGCCCGCAGGAGCGACTTGAAGACGATCCCGTATGTGCAGCCGGGGCACCAGATGTGGGGGAGCTTCCCCCCGCGGATGAATTGGTCGTAATTGAAGGACATCTACTTGACCTCCTTGATCTTCGCCAGAATCTGCGCGGGCGTGATGGGGTCGCCGTCGACCCGGTAAATCCCCTCCACCTTGCATCGCCCCTTCGCGCAGCGATCAACCTCGAAGATGATCTGCCCCAGCGACAGCTCGGGGACGACTATCCCCTTCACGCGGGAGGAGACCGCCGACACTTCGTCGTCCGGGAACGGCCAGATCGTCAGGGGACGGAAAAGCCCCGCCTTGATCCCTTCGGCGCGTGCCATCTCCACCGCGGTCTTGCCGGAGCGCCCGGAGACGCCGTATGCGAAGACGGCCACCTCGGCGTCCTTCAGCAGGTACTCTTCGTACCGGATGATGTCCTTCTTGTTCTGTTCCACCTTCCGCATCAGCCGGAGCTCGTCGGTGTGGATCCTCGGTGAGGCGTTCACCGGGAACCCGTCCGGGCCGTGGTTGAGGCCCGTAACGTGGTACCGGTACCCCTCGAAGAAGTTCGCCATGGGCGGGATGTCGCCCTTGCTGTCGTCGTAGGGCAGGTACTGCTCCGGCTTGCATGTCGGCCGCGGCCGGTTCTCTATCGGGAGCACGCCCTTGTCGGGGATCTCGATCTTCTCCCGCATGTGCCCCACGATCTCGTCGAACGCGATGATCACGGGGGTGCGGTACTTCTCGGAGAGGTTGAACGCGCGCACGGTCTCGGAGAAGATCTCCTGGACGTACGCCGGGGTGAGGCAGATCACGGGATGATCGCCGTGCGTCCCCCACTTGCACTGCATGATGTCGCTCTGGCCGGGCCCTGTCGGCACGCCGGTGGACGGCCCTCCCCTCATCACGTTGACGATCACGCACGGGATCTCGGTAAGCGCCGCGAATCCCAGGTTTTCCTGCTTCAGCGAAAACCCGGGGCCGGACGTGGCCGTGAGCGTCTTCTTCCCCGCGAGCGCCCCGCCGATCACCGCCGCCATCGCCGCGATCTCGTCCTCCATCTGCAGGAACGCCCCGCCGATCTTCGGAAGGGTCCTCGCCATATACTCGGCCACCTCCGTGGAGGGGGTGATAGGGTATCCGGCAAAGAAGGTGCACCCCGCGTAAAGGGCCCCCTCCGCGCACGCCTCGTTGCCCTGGAGCAGTTTTAGCTTGCCCACCGTATCTCTCCTTTTGCGGTTCTGTTCGACCCGTTATTTTTTATCGACGAAGATGGCGAAATCGGGGCACCGCAGCTCGCACGCCATGCACACGGTGCACTTGTCGATGTCGACCACCTTAACCTTGAACATCTCCATGCCCAGCACCTGGGTGGGGCACAACTTGACGCAGATCTCGCATCCCTTGCAGTAGCGGGGGATGATGCTGATCTTCACCTTCGGGTTCTCGGTCGCTTCGATCTTCTCCGCGGTCTGCACCTTTGCCATCTCGTCTTTTCCTTCCTTCCTAATGGACTTTCTTGCCAAGCCGCTTCACTAGCGTGATCCCCAGGTCCGACGGCGCCTCGGAGACGGAAATGCCCGCCGCCTTGAACGCCTCGATCTTCTCCGCCGCCGTCCCCTTGCCGCCGGATATGATGGCACCCGCGTGCCCCATCCGCTTTCCCTTGGGCGCCGTCTGGCCCGCCACGAAGCCGATGACCGGCTTGTTCATCTTCGCCTTGACGAAGGCCGCGGCCTCTTCCTCCGCGGTCCCGCCGATCTCGCCTATCATGATGACCGCCTCCGTCTGCGGGTCGTTCTGGAAAGCCGAGAGCACGTCGATGAAGTTCGTGCCGTTGACCGGGTCGCCTCCGATGCCCACGCAGGTCGTCTGCCCCAGCCCCAGCTGGGTCACCTGGTGGACGGCCTCGTACGTGAGCGTTCCGGAGCGCGAGACGATCCCGATCGTCCCAGGCCTGTGGATGTATCCGGGCATGATGCCGATCTTGCACTCCCCGGGAGTGATGATGCCCGGGCAGTTGGGCCCGATCAGCCGGGTCTTCCTGCCTTCCATGTACCGCTTCACCCTCACCATGTCCAGGATGGGAAGCCCCTCTGTGATGCAGACGGTTACATCCACTCCGGCGTCGACCGCCTCGCATATGGCGTCCGCGGCGAAGGCCGGGGGCACGTAGATGACCGTGGCGTTCGCGCCGGTCGCCTTGACGGCGTCGGCCACCGTGTTGAATACCGGGACTCCTTCCACCTTCGAGCCCGCTTTTCCCGGGGTGACGCCGCCGACGATCTTCGTGCCGTATTCCAGCATCTGCTTGGTGTGGAACGCCCCCACCGAGCCTGTGATCCCCTGGACCAGAACCTTCGTGTTCTTGTTGACCCAGATGCTCATGGTTGGCCCCCCTTACTTCGCCTGGCCGGCGGCGGCCACGACTTTTTGAGCCGCGTCCTTCATGTCGGACGCGGAGATGATGTTGAGTTTCGAGGCGGCGAGGATCTCCTTGCCTTTTTCCACGTTCGTGCCCTCGAGCCGGACTACCAGCGGAACCTTGAGGCCGAGCGTCTTGGCGGCCATTACGACTCCCTCGGCGATCACGTCGCACCGCATTATCCCGCCGAAGATATTGACCAGGATCGCCTTGACCTTCGGATCCGACAGGATCAGCCGGAAGGCGTTGGTCACCTGCTCCGCGCTCGCCCCTCCTCCCACGTCGAGGAAGTTGGCCGGGGAGCCCCCCGTCATCTTGATCATGTCCATGGTCGCCATGGCCAGCCCCGCGCCGTTGACCATGCAGCCGATGTTCCCGTCGAGGCTTATGTATGACAGGTCGAACTTCGAGGCCTCGGTCTCGGTCGGGTCCTCCTCGTCGAAGTCCCGCATCGCCTGGATGTCCTTGTGGCGGAACAGCCCGTTGCTGTCGAAGTTCATCTTGGCGTCGAGCGCTATGACGTCGCCGCCCTCCGTTATCACCAGGGGATTGATCTCGGCGAGCGAGCAATCGGTGTCCACAAAGGCGTTGTAGAGCGCCGTCATGAACTTCACCGCCTTGCCCGACAGTTCGGGGGGGATGTTCAGCCCGAATGCCAGCTTCCTGGCCTGGTACGGCATCAACCCGACGGCGGGGTCGACGTGCTCCTTCAAGATCTTCTCGGGCGTCTTTGCGGCGACGGCCTCGATCTCCATCCCGCCCTCGGTGGAGGCCATCATCACGACCCGCGACACGGCGCGGTCGATGACCATCCCCAGGTACAACTCCCGCTTTATCGCGCTCGCCTGCTCGACGAGGACCCGCTTCACCTTTTTCCCCTGCGGCCCGGTCTGGTGGGTCACCAGGTTCATTCCGATGATCTGCTTTGCGAACTCCCTCGCGTCGTCGTGGGTCCGGGCGAGCTTGATGCCTCCGCCCTTCCCGCGCCCGCCCGCGTGGATCTGCGCCTTGACCACGACCGGAGTCCCGAACTCCTTGGCGATGTCTTCCGCCTCCGCAGGGGTGTCGGCCACCTTCCCCCTGGGCACGGCCACACCGTACTTCGCCAGAACCGACTTGGCCTGATACTCGTGAATGTTCATGTCCCCTCGGCTCCTCCCGGATTTAGTGTCAGCGGATGTTCAGCAATTCCTCGAACGGCGCGGCAGGGCCCGAACGGGACCCATTATAGCAGAATGGGGAAAGGGGGGACTTGTCCGGTCCCCCCCTCATCTACGTCGCCACCTGCGCCCGGCCCCTGCTGCGGAGGGCCGGAATCCGCCCAAGAGACTTCCCTAAAACCCCAGCCGGTCCACGGCGTCGCAGAGCTCCTTGACCGCCTCGGCCGATTTCGTCAGCGCCGCGGACTCCTCCGCGGTCAGCTTGAATTTCACCACTTCTTCGACTCCGTCCTGCCCCAGCTTGGCCGGCAGGCCGACGAACAGCCCGTCGCACCCCTCGTATCTGCCGTTCGAGAGGACCGCGCACGGCAGGATCATCTTCTTGTCCAGGACGATGGATTCGCACATCTGCACGGTGGCCGCCGACGGGGCGTAGTAGGCCGAGCCCGTCTTCAGCAGAGCGACGATCTCGCCGCCGCCCTTGCGCGTGCGCTCGACGATCGCGTCGAGCTTGGCCTTCGGAATCAGGTCCTCCACCGGGATCCCGGCTACCGTCGTGTACTTGGTGGACGGCACCATGGTGTCGCCGGGCCCGCCGAGCACGAAGGCGGTGATGTCCTTCACCGAGACTCCGAGCTCCATGGCGATGAAGCACCGGAACCGTGCGGAGTCCAGTATCCCGGCCATCCCCATAACCTTGTTGGCAGGCAGCTTGCTGTGCTTGTATGCGACGTACGTCATCGCGTCAAGGGGGTTGGAGACTACTATCATCATGGCTTTCGGGGACTTCGCGATCGCCTTCATGGTGACGTCCTTCACTATCCCCGCGTTCACCTTGAGGAGGTCGTCGCGGCTCATCCCGGGCTTCCGCGGCAATCCGGAGGTGACTACGACTATGTCGGAATTCGCCGTGTCTTCGTATCCGTTCGTGCCGATCACCTTGCTGTCGTATCCGTACACGGGGCCGGACTGCATCAGGTCGAGCGCCTTCCCCTGCGGCATCCCCTCCAATATGTCGACCAGCACGACGTCGCAGAAGTCCTTCTCGGCCAGCCGCTGCGCGGTGGTCGCCCCTACGTTGCCGGCGCCGATCACCGTGATCTTCTTACGGCTCATCGGGACCTCCTTCCAGGGTGTCGAACGGGTTCAAGCAACCGCCCTCCCGGAGATGGCCGCCTCGACTCCCTTGATGATGAGCGTCGCCACCTCGGTCCTCCGCCGGCAGAAAAATTATGGGATGATTTCGAGCCGGAATGGGTTATCTTCCCCCCAAACCGAGCATACAGTATACAAAGGGTTCCGGGATGTCAAGGAAAAACCGGGCGATTTCCCGTTTCAGCGGGTATGGGCGGCAAGGGGCTATTTCCGCCTCGCTCCGTCCCCCCGGAGGGCCGCCAGAATACCGCCCGTGTCGACGTTTCCGCGCACGAGCTCGACGCCGCGGTCGATCTTCGCCTTTTCCCTGATCCGCAGCCGGCCCATCAGGTTCTCGAACTTCTCCACGGTCAAAAGAGTATCCTCCTGCACGACCAGGATCGGCACTCCCGCCTCCTGCGCCCGGTTCAGGATGTGGTCGTTGGGAGCGACCCCCCCGGTCAGCACGAGGCAGCAAGTGTCGGTTTCCAGCGCGGTCAGCTGGATGTCGGTCCGGTGCCCGCCGGTGATCACCGCCTTCCGCGGGGTCCTGCGGAAAACGCGCAGCGCGCTGTCCACGTCCATGGCCCCGACGCAGAACCGCTCTATAAGGTTTCCGAGGGCGTCTTCGCCGCAGACCACGTCCGCACCAAGGCTGTCGGCAAGCTTCCTGACGCTCACGCTGTCCAGCAGCGCGTCCGACGGGATCGCTCCGAACACGCGGAGGTGTCTCGCCGCGAAATACGGCAGGACCGTGTCCCGGAGAAACTCCTCCTGCGGGGGCGAAACGCGGTTCAACACAATTCCGAGCAGCCTTTCCTTCAGCTCGCCGGCGGCCCACAGGATCTGGTCCATCGACTTTTCCCCCGAGAACCTGTCCACGAGGATGACCTTGCAGTCGAGCTCGGAGATAAGCGCAAGCGGCGAGATCCCCAGGAATACGCCGTCGCGCAGGTTGGCGGCCCCGCCCAGCAGCAGCACGTCGGCGCGCGAAGCGGCCCCGGAGACGGCGCCCGTTATGCGCTCCCTGAGGCGGAGCGGCTCCCCACGGTACGCCGCCATGACGATGTCCTGCGTGATGACGACCGGGCATACGGTGTCCGGCGGCCCCGGAAGGCCGAGCTCCCCCGCCATGAAGGAAGCATCCTCATCGACCACCCTCCCGTCCTCGACGACCGGGATCTTTCCCAGGGGCTTGACGTATCCGATGGAGACTCCCTCGCGCGCCCAAAGCTTCGCAAGGGAGAGCGCGACCAGGGTTTTCCCCGCGAAAGAAGATGTCGACGCCACGTATAGTTTCATGGTTTCGCCTCCGCGACGGTCATCCGGCAGTCGATCGCCCGGATCCCGCGCCCTTTCTTCATTACGATGACCGGATTTATGTCCAATTCCTGGATCTCCGGGAAATCGAGCGACAGGCGCGATATCCGGAGCAGCCCGTCGACGATCCCCCCTTCGTCGGAGGGGGCGCTTCCGCGGAAGGACGAAAGCAGCGGATAGGCGCGGATTTCCCGAACCATCTCCACTGCGTCCCTCCTGGACAAAGGGGCCACCCGGAACGAAACGTCCTTCAACACCTCCACGTTTATTCCTCCCAGGCCGAACATGAGGAGGGGGCCGAACTGCGGGTCGCGGATCATCCCCAGGATCACCTCCCTGCCGCCGGTCACCATCTCCTGTACGGATACCCCGGCTATCCAGGCGGACGGGACCATGCGCCGGGCCGCGGAAGTGATCTCCACGAACGCCCTGGAAACCGATTCCGGGTCGGACAGGTTGAGCTGGACCCCCCCTACGTCGGTTTTGTGCAGGATGTCGGGGGAGACGATCTTCATGGCGACGGGCCGCCTCATCTCTTCGAACGCCCGGACGGCCTCCGTGCTCGTCTGCGCAAGTGCGTGCCTGGGGAACCAGAATCCGTACGCTTCAAGGATGGAGCGGCTATCCTCCTCGCCCAGCGCCTTTTTCCCCTCGCCTATCGCCGCCCTTATCGCCGCCCCGGCTTCCTCCCTGCGGATTCCCGCCGGCTCCGGCGCGTCCGACGGGACTCCTCCCTGGATGCGGCGGTACCGCAGCATCGCGTGAAGCGACCTCACGGCCCGTTCCGGCACGGGATATTGCGGAATTCCTCCCGCGAACAGAATCCTGCGCGCCTCCTTGACAGACGCCTCGCCGAGAAACGACGCGAGGGAGGTCTTCCCCGAATCCGCCAGGGCATCGACCGTGGCCCGGGCCGTCCCCTCCGGCTCGGTCATCGCCTGCGGCGTAAGAAGAACCAGCACGGCGTCCACTGAAGGGTCCTCGCGGACGGCGGAAAGAACCGCGCCGTACCTGTCCGCCCGCGCGTCCCCGATGACGTCCACCGGGTTCCCCAGGCTCGCCGTGGGTGGAAGCTTCCCGGCGATCCGTCCGCGAAGGTCTGCGGATATCTCCGCGAGCGGGATGCCCAGTTTCTCGGCGATGTCCGCCGCCAGGATCCCCGGTCCGCCGGCGTTGGTCAGTATGAACAGCCGGTCGCCCTTGGGTATGGGCTGCATGGCGAACACGAGGGCGAGGTCGAACAGGTCCTCCACCGTTTCCGCCCTCAGGATCCCTCCCTGGCGGAATGCCGCCGCATAGGCCCGGTCCGAGCCGGCGAGGCTTCCCGTGTGCGAAGAAGCGGCCCGCGCCCCCGCCGCCGTCGAACCGGCCTTGACGATGACGACGGGTTTTTTCGCCGTAACCTCCCGGGAGACTCGCAGGAACCTGATCCCGTCGTCGATGCTTTCGACGTACCCCAGGATGACCCGTGTATCGGGGTCGTCGGAGAGGTACTCCATGACGTCCGATTCCGAGATGTCCGCCTTGTTTCCGAGGCTTATGAACTTCGAAAATCCGACGTTCTCGCCGATCGCCCTGTCCAGGATTGCGGTGCACAGGGCGCCTGACTGGGAGAAGAAGGAAATCGCGCCCGAGGGAGGAGTCCCGGCGGCGAAGGACGCGTTGAGCCGGGCGTGCGTGTTGATGAGTCCCAGGCAGTTGGGTCCCAGAACCCTGACATCCGACTTAAGCGCGACATCGGCGAGAGAGCGCTCCAGGCTCACCCCCTCCCCCCCGGTTTCCTTGAATCCGGCCGAAATCACGATGGCTGCCTTCATCCCTTTTGCCGCCAGGCGGGGTATGCCATCGATTATGGCCTGCGGAGGGACGACGAAGACCCCCAGGTCGACACGGCCCGGGATCGTCTCGATGGAAGGATGGACGGGCCGCCCGAGTACCTCTCCCCCCCCGGGGTTCACGGCATGGATCTCCCCCGGGAATCCCGCCTGGATCAGGTTGGCGAACACCCCGTGGCCGACCTTTTCCGGCCTCCGGGACGCCCCGATTACGGCCACGGATTTCGGGTGAAACAGTGCATCCGGGATCATATATTCGAATTTATTCTTATTTCCAACCGAATGGTAGATGAAAAGACGATCCGGGGACGCTGTGCCCGGTTAAATTCGGAAGGCATTCAAATTGCAGGAATAGTTCCCATTCGCCGATCCGCATGTTTTATATCTGGGTGAACGGGTGCTTCAAAGCGGGATCGGGCACGATAAAAACCTTTCTGGAACGTGTCGTTGTTCCCGGAGAGGGGATCAGAGGGATTCAGAATCAGGAAAGGGGGGGAGTAAAACCATGTGTTACAAAAACGGGATCGGAAATCACAAGAGTTGCAGGTTGTTGGCGGCGCTTCTGGCGGGAGTCCTGTTCATGTCGGGGGGGGTGGCGATCGCGGACTCCACCTGGTTTTCCAAGCTCCTGCCGAAAAACTCCATGCTTGCCCACGAAAAAGCGAAAGCCGCGAGGATGGAGGCGCTTGAGAACGCCAAGATAGCGTTCGAGAAGGCGAAGTCCGCCGGGGCGGAAAGGGCGGCGCCCTACGAGTATTATACGGCGGAGGAATATATCCATCTCGCAGACCAGGAGCTTAAGTCCGGCGACAGGATCGGCGTCGCCCTGTTCGCCGCGGAAGCCGAGGCATACTCCTTCGAAGCTCTCGAGAAGACGAGGAGGGGGTCGAAATGAAAACCCGTCATCTCTGCATTCTTTTGTCGCTCCTGCTTGCGGCAGCCGGCGCTTACGGGTGCGCATCCGGGCAGGTCAGGAAAAGCTTCAACGAGCGGACCGGCGAAATCTCCGCCAAGATCGCCGAGGCCGAACGGCTCGGCGCCAGGAATTGCGACCCCCGCGAACTGGCGCGGGTGAAGGTGGAGCTGGAACACGTCCGCCACGAGATCAAGGAGACCCATTACCCTATCGACTGGATGCACCTGGAACTCGACAAGGCCGAGAAGGCCGCGAACGAGCTCCTGGAAAAGCGGCGCCATGCGGCAAGCCTGGGCATCCGCTTCCGGTGCATGGAAGCCGGGGGTTGACCCCTTCGCCTATTTCTTATCCGGGGCGGCCGCCCGAATGTGGAGCTCCCTGAGCTGACGGCTGTCCACGGGGGACGGGGCGTCGGTCATGAGGCAGGTCGCTTTCTGCGTCTTCGGGAAGGCGATCACGTCGCGCAGCGACCGGGCTCCGGACAGTATCATCGCAAGGCGGTCCAGGCCGAAGGCTATCCCGCCGTGCGGCGGCGCGCCGAACTCCAGCGCCTCCAGCAGGAAGCCGAACTTCATCGTTGCCTCGTCCGGGCCTATGTTCAGCAGCCGGAACATCTTGGACTGGATATCCTGCCGGTGGATACGGATGCTTCCCCCGCCTATCTCGGAGCCGTTCAGTACCATGTCGTAGGCCTTGGCGCGAACCTTCCCCGGATCGGAGTCGAGCAGCGCGAGGTCCTCGTCAAGCGGGGCCGTGAACGGGTGATGCATGGCCGCGTACCGATTTTCCTCCTTGTCCCATTCCAGGAGCGGAAAATCGACGACCCAAAGGAAGTCGTAGCGCGACTTGTCGATAAGGCCCAGCTTCTCGCCCAGGTGGATCCGCAGCCGTCCCAGTGAGTCGCAGGCGGTCGGGAAATCGTCCGCAACCATTAGTATCAGGTCGCCGGGCGCGGCGCCGCTGCGGGCGAGGAAGCCTTTCAGCCGGTCCTCCTTGTAGTGCTTGGCGAGCGGCGAGGATAACCCCTGCGCCGTCACCTTCCACCAGGAAAGGCCGCGGGCGCCGCCGATCTTGGCCACTTCCTCGAGCGCAGCCAGCTCGGAGCGGCTCGCTTCGCCCATGCCGGGAACCGTTATCCCGCGAATCACGCCTCCCTTGGCGGCCGCTTCGGCGAAAACCCGGAATTCGGTGTCCTTGAGCAGATCGGTGTAATCCGCGATCTCGAGTCCGAACCTGGTGTCCGGCTTGTCGACGCCGTACCGGTCCATCGCTTCCCGGTAGCCCATCCTCGGGACCGGCAGGGAAATCGCCACGCCCAGGACGTCATTGAATATCCTCGCCATCAGCCCTTCCATCATCCGGAAAATGTCCTCCCGGTCGATGAACGACATCTCGACGTCGATCTGCGTGAACTCCGGCTGGCGGTCGGCGCGCAGGTCCTCGTCCCGGAAGCATTTCACGATCTGCGCGTACCGGTCGTACCCGGCTATCATCAGAATCTGCTTGAAGAGCTGCGGAGACTGGGGCAGGGCGAAGAACATGCCGGGATTGACGCGCGATGGAACGAGGTAATCCCGGGCCCCCTCCGGCGTGCTCTTCGTAAGGACCGGCGTTTCTATTTCGAGGAAACCGTTCTCGAAAAAGTACTCCCTGGCGGCCCGCGCAAGGACCGCCCGCGACCTGAAAGCGCGCTGGATGGCGGGGCGGCGCAGGTCCAGATACCGGTATTTCAGCCGTACGTTCTCGGCGACGTCCGTGTCCTCCTCCAGCGCGAAAGGGATCGGCTTGGACTCGTTAAGTATCGCCAGCGAGCCGGCCGCCACTTCCACCTCCCCCGTCGGAAGGTTCGGGTTTTCCGTCCCCTTCGGCCGTCGGCGCACGGTCCCCCGCACGGAGAGCACGTACTCCACGCGAAGCCCGTCGGCCTTTGCATGCGCATCCGGTGAATCCCCAGGGTTGAAAACAACCTGCACCAGGCCCTCTCGGTCGCGCAGGTCGACGAACACGAGGCCGCCGTGGTCCCTGCGGCGGTGCACCCATCCGCAGAGGACTACCTCCTTCCCCACGTGATCGGTGCGCACCTGCCCGCAGTAGAGTGTCCGTTTATGCTCCGGAAGAAACGCGTCCACCGTCATTCCTCCTTGGTCAGTCGGATGAGCCTGCGCATGGCTTCGTCCCTGGAAATCTCTTCCTGGCTCCCCGCGGCCATGTCGCGGAAGACGACGGCGCCGCGGGAGTCCTCCGATTCCCCGAAGACGACGACCGCCCTTGCCCCCGAACGGTCCGCGCGCCGGAACTGCGCCTTGACGCTGCGGCCCTCGTAGTCCATCTCGGCGCGTACGCCCTTTCCTATAAGCTCCATTTTCCAACGGAAAGCCTCGTCGATAAACCGGGGACCCGAGGTCACGAGGAAGACATCCGCGGAACCGCCGCCGCTATCGCCTTCCCCCAGGAGCATCAGGAGGCGTTCCACGCCGATTGCGAACCCGATGGCGGGGATTCGCTCCTTGCCCCCCAGCATCTCCGCCAGCCCGTCGTATCGCCCCCCGGCGGCCACGGTGTTCTGGGCCCCCATGCCGGGGATCACGAACTCGAACGTGGTCCTTCGGTAATAGTCGAGCCCTCGGACCATGCGGGGATTCCTGGAAAACGGTATTCCGGCCGCCGAAAGCGCCTTCTCGACCGAACCGAAATGCACGCGGCAGTCGTCGCAAAGCGAATCCAGGATCGACGGTGCGCCCTCCGTGGCCTTGATGCACCCTTCGGATTTGCAGTCGAGGACCCTCAGCGGATTCCGGACCCGGCGCCGCCTGCAGTCGTCGCACAGGCGTCCTTCCCGGGACGCCAGGAACTCGGAAAGCGCCTCATGGTACCGAGGGCGGCACGCGGGGTCCCCAAGTGAGTTTATCTCCAGGGATACTTCGGCAAGCCCCGCTTCCGCAAGGAAGCCGGAAAGGAAGGCAAGCACCTCGGCGTCCGCGTACGGCGAGTCGGTGCCGAACAGCTCGGCGCCGAACTGGTGGAACTGGCGAAGCCTCCCCTTCTGCGGACGCTCG
>DATBLU010000277.1:0-1694 GCA_036555205.1 Candidatus Deferrimicrobiaceae bacterium | reverse complement strand
ACGGCCGGGACGCTCGTGGCGACTTCCGTCGAGGGGGAGATCGACGTCGCGGACGACGCGCCGGACGAAGGGGATGCCGATATCGAAGGGTACGTCTCGGACCTTGCCGGCTCGTCTCCTGACTTCACATTCCTCCTGAACGGAATGTCCGTTCGGACGAACGCCGCCACGGAGGGGTTGCAGTTCGTTTTACCGAACGGGCATGTCGAGGCGGAAGGGGCAGTGTCGAACGGGATCTTGACGGCGGATAGCATCAAATCGAGGTGACGTGAGCCCGTCATGGGCGGCGGGCCGTGATGCATCCGGGATGCGTCACGGCGACCGGCGCGGAGCGCCTCATTTCAATTGACACTTTCGGGGTTTCCGGGTAATATTCGGTCGTTTTGGGCCGTGCGCCAGCGATCCAACGGCCGCCGAACACCCGAAGAAGGGTATCCTTTTTTCGGCCCGGCACCAGGCCATTGGGACGCTTTGCGGTTTCCGGCCCTGGCCCAGGAATACCGCGGGGGGCGGTTGGGCGAAGGGCAGCGTAGAGCCTGTGCCATTCGAGGAACTGCAGCACCTTCGGGCAATCCCGCCATGTCCGCTTTCTTCTTTCACGGCTACAAGGAGGAATAGCGTTCGATGAAAAAATTTCTGGAAAAATGGCCGGACGCCCTCGTGAGGCTGCTGATCGTCTTCGCGGGACTGGCCATCGTGGGTGCGTTCGTAGTGATCGTGCTTATCCCCAAGCACATGAAGGACGTGAAGATCCAGTGGGCGGACGCGATCAAGAACGAGCAGGCAAAACCGGTGCGGTACGCCGGTTTCCACGCATGCGCGGAATGCCACGACAAGCTCTACGAGATGAAGAAGACGGGCTACCACAAGGACCTTTCCTGCGAGACGTGCCACGGCCCCGCCAAGGCCCACACCGAGGACCCCGACAAGGTCAAGCCGGTCATTCCGCAGGAGAGGCTGTTCTGCCCGCTGTGCCACGCTTACAATCCTTCCAGGCCGAGGGGTTACCCGCAGATAAACCCCGTGGCGCACAACCCGCTGAAGCCTTGCGCGAGCTGCCACAATCCCCACGACCCGAAGCCGCCGGTCACGCCGAAGGAGTGCTCGGCTTGCCACGGGGAGATCGCCAGAACGAAGGCGGTATCCCACCACGTCCAGCTGGAATGCACAACCTGCCACAAGGCGCCGCAGCAGCACAAGATCGCCCCGCGCAGCGTAAAGCCGTCGAAGCCGCAAAACCGGGAGTTCTGCGGGAAGTGCCACGCCAAGGACGCGAGGGACAAGCTGGCGAAAAACGCGCCGAAGATCGACATTTCCGAGCACGGGGAGAAATACGTGTGCTGGCAATGCCATTATCCGCATTCGCCGGAGGTGGAATAATGAACGGCAGACGGAAATTCCTGCGTGATGTCCTGGCGTTCCTGATCTCCGGGAGCGCGATCGGGGGGATGTTCAAGGCCCTGCCGTCGATGGCGTTCGCCAAGGAGGCCCCGCGCAGGGGGAAATGGTACGGGTTCGGGGTCTCCGTCGACAAGTGCATCGGCTGCACCCGATGCGTCGATGCGTGCAAGACCGAAAACGACGTCCCCCGGGAGCCGTTCTATTTCCGGACCTGGGTCGAGCGCTACGTCATCCGGAAGAACGGGGAGGTCACCGTGCGGACCGTCGAGACGAAGCCCGAAGGGATTCCCGAG
>DATBLU010000253.1:0-4672 GCA_036555205.1 Candidatus Deferrimicrobiaceae bacterium | reverse complement strand
CGCCATCGCGAGTATCTCGCCGGTCTTGGGCTGCATCACGAGCGCGATCCCGCCCCGGGCCTTGTATTTCGCCACCGCTTCCTTGAGCTCGCTCTCCGCCACGTGCTGGACGTTGCGGTCGACGGTCAGCGACACGGCGCTCCCGCTGGAGTTGACCTCAACGGGGGTCGTCGAGGGCACGATGACGCGCCCGCGCGCGTCCCGCTCGCACATGAGGAACGCCCGTTCGCCGCGCAGGTACTTGTCCAGGGACAGCTCCACGCCCTCGATCCCCGCGCTGTCGAGGTCGGTGAAGCCCAGGAGCGACGAGGCCAGCTCGCGGTTGGGGTAGAACCGCTTGGGCTCCTCGACCGTCCCGATGCCGTCATCCCCCCCGCGCCCCTTCGCGGTCCCTTGCGCTTCGCGGATCTCCTTGACGATTTCGTCGGCCGCCGAAGAGGGCATCTGCCGCTTCAGCCACAGGAAGCTTTTCTCCGAGGAGAACAACTTCCGCAGTTCCGACGAGGGCCGGGAGACCCGGCGCGAAAGCAGGTCCGCCGCGGCGGCGGCCGACTTGAGCTTCGCCGGCTGCACGAAAATGGATTTTGTGGCGACGCTTACCGCGAGCTCGTTTCCGGTGCGGTCCAGGATCGCCCCCCGCTTGGGCACGAGGGGTATTTTCACGCAATACTGCTTGGCGCCCCGCTCCCGGATTCCCCGGACTCCCAGGATCTGGATATGGAACGCCCGGAGCACGACGAGCACATATACGGCCGCCAGCCCGCCGAGGATGATCCGGGCGCGGGGGCTCATTTCACCCTGATCATCCTCTCCGTCTTCGGGTCTACCATCCGGAGCTCGGTCTTGGCGATGGCCTCGATCCGGGCCGGGCTGCGCAGCGTGAGGATCTCCGTCCGTAGCAGGTCCTGCTCCTTCTTCAGGTTCCGCTGCTCTTCAAGCGACGTGGACACGGCGTAACCCATCCGGTAGTACTGGCCGGAGAGCCACACGTTGAACAGCGCCACGCCGAGGAGCAGGACGAACAACGCCGTGAGCCGGCGCCGCCGCGGCACCGCCGGGAACACGGGCGTCTCCTTCCGTATCTCGGTTATCATGCACACGCCGTTACCGACCACTATTCTCTGCATCAGCGCTCCTCCTGTCGGTTGCGGCGGGCCGCGCGCAGTTTCGCGCTCCTGGCCCGCGGGTTTTCCATGATCTCATCCGCCCCCGGAACGACCGGTTTGCGGGTCAATACCGTGAGCACCGCTTCCTCACCCGTCGACTTCGCGCGGAACGCCGTCTTCACCATCCGGTCCTCCAGCGAATGGAAGCTGATCACCGCAATCCTCCCTCCCTCGGCCAGGTGCGACGTGAACCCGTCCAGGAAGGCCGAGAGCGAGTCCAGCTCCCGGTTGACCGCGATGCGGAGCGCCTGGAACACCCGGGTGGCCGGATGTATGTCGCGCGGCCACGCTTTCCGCGGCACGGCCTTCTTCACCAGCTCCGCCAGCTGCGACGTGCGCTCGATGCGGTCTCTCTTCCTGCATTCGACGATCGCCCTTGCTATGCGGCGCGAAAATCGCTCCTCGCCGAAACGATAGAAGATGTCGGCCAGCTCCTTTTCGGTTGCGCGCCGCAGGATGTCCCTCGCGGCGGGGTCCGCGCCGCCCGGGTCGCGCCGCATGTCCAGCGGGCCGTCCTCGCGGAACGAGAATCCCCTGGAGGGATCGTCCAGCTGCAGGGAGGAGATCCCGAGATCGAGGAGCATCCCGTCGAACGGCCTCCCGCCCGCCGCCTCCCGCAGCCTCGGGAAGTCGGCGTAATCCGCGTGGACCTGGCAAACGCCCTGATACGCCCGGAGGCGGCCGGAGGCCGCGGCAAGCATGCTTGGGTCGGCGTCGGCGCAGACGATGATGCCCCCCTGCCCGATCCTGCGCGCGATTTCCTCCGCGTGCCCGCCCGCCCCTGTCGTGCCGTCCAGGAAGACCTCGCCCGGAGCGGGGGAAAGCAGTCTCAAAGTCTCCTGTAAAAGAACGGGGATGTGTCCCGCTTCCAACTAATCAGATCCTGAGCGACTTGATCTCCCGCTCCAGCTCGGGATCCTCGAATCCTTCCTTCTCGAAACGCCCGATCTCCTCCGCCCACTTTTCGCGCGCCCAGATTTCGAACCTGTTGGGCATGCCGGTCATGACGACGTCCTTGTCGAGGCCCGCGTAAGTGCGGAGGGACGTGGGAATGAGTATCCTGCCCTGCTTGTCCGGCGCCGCCTCTACCGCCCCCCCGACGAAAAACCGGAGGAACGTGTTCAGCTTCCGGTCGACGCTTGAGACCGTCGAAAGCTTATCCTCGATCCGCGCCCAGTCTTCGGCGGAATAGGCGTAGATGCACCCCGAGAAATTAGTGATGACCAAGGTTTCCTGACCGGATTCCTGGAGAGCCTCGCGGAACGGGGCGGGTATGTTGACCCTGCCCTTCGGATCGATGGTATATTCGAATCGTCCCCTGAAGATCATTGTGGCCGCCTGAACCCACCTTTCCCCACAATTACCCACTAGCGGCCATTTTAATTGTTAACCGGATAGTGTCAAGGATTTTCTGCGGAAAACCGTGGAAGGACTAAAGTTAAAAAGACGTTTTGTTACTGGTTGGTCTGCCCTCCCGCAGAATTACGGTATTCTGCATGAAAGCGGAAGCGACGCCGGGGGGCCTTGCGGCCCCCCGACGGAGACAGTCCGTTCAGCGTCAACCCTGGGCAATCTGCTTGTAGAAATCGTTCCCCTTGTCGTCCACCAGGATGAATGCCGGAAAGTCGGCCACCTCGATTTTCCAGATGGCCTCCATGCCCAGCTCCGGGTACTCGAGCACTTCGACCTTCTTAATGTTCTCCTGTGCGAGAAGGGCCGCGGGCCCTCCGATCGATCCCAGGTAGAATCCGCCGTGCTTTTTGCACGCGTCGGTCACCTGCTGGCTGCGGTTCCCCTTGGCGATCATGACGAGCGACCCGCCGTGCGACTGGAACAGGTCGACGTATGAATCCATTCGCCCCGCGGTGGTCGGACCGAAGGACCCCGACGGCATCCCCTTGGGGGTCTTTGCCGGACCTGCGTAGTAGATGGGGTGGTCCTTCAGGTATTGCGGCAGGCCTTTCCCGCCGTCGATCCTCTCTTTGAGCTTCGCGTGGGCGATGTCGCGCCCGACGATTATCGTTCCTGTCAGCGACAGCTGCGTCGTGACCGGATACTTCGACAGCTCCGCCAGGATCTCCTTCATCGGCTTGTTGAGGTCGATCTTGACGACGCCGTGGTCGTACTTCTTCCGGTACTTTTCGGGTATGAGCCGCCCGGGATTCTTCTCCATCTCCTCCAGCCAGACGCCTTCCTTGTCGATCCTTGCCTTTATGTTGCGATCCGCGGAGCATGAAACGCCCATCCCCACCGGGCAGGATGCCCCGTGGCGCGGCAGGCGGACCACGCGGACGTCGAGTGCGAAGTGCTTGCCGCCGAACTGGGCGCCCAAACCGCACTTGTACGCAGCCTTCAGTATCCTGTCCTCCATCTCGAGGTCGCGGAACGCCTGGCCGCCCTTGTTGCCGCTGGTGGGGAGACGATCAAGGTAGCCTGCCGACGCCAGCTTGACGGTCTTCAGGCAGCCCTCGGCGGAGGTGCCGCCGACCACGAACGCCAGATGGTACGGCGGACAGGCGGCGGTTCCGAGCGTCTTCATTTTCTCGACAAGGAACTTCTCGAGGCTGGCGGGATTCAAGAGCGCCTTGGTCTCCTGGTACAGGTAGGTCTTGTTGGCGGAGCCTCCCCCCTTGGCCACGAACAGAAACTTGTACTCCATCCCGCCGCCCGCGTACACGTCGATCTGGGCCGGGAGATTGCAGCCGGAGTTCACCTCATCGTACATGTTGAGGGGGACGGTCTGGGAGTAGCGCAGGTTCTCCTCCGTATAAGTCTTGAAGACCCCCCTGGAGAGGAACTCCTCGTCCTTTCCGCCGGTCCAGACCTGCTGCCCCTTCTTGCCGACTATCGTGGCTGTCCCGGTGTCCTGGCAGAACGGGAGGACGAAGTTGGCGGCCACCTCGGCGTTGCGCAGCATCGCGACGGCGACGCCGCGGTCGTTGGGGGAGCTCTCCGGGTCGGACAGGATCGCGGCGACTTTCTCAAGGTGGCCGGGGCGAAGGAGGAAGGAAACCTCGCGCATCGCCTGGTTCGCCAGGAATGCCAGAGCGTCGGGATCCACGACGAGAACCTCGCTGCCGTTGAACTTGGCCGTGGAGACGTATTCCCTCGTCAACAGGCGGTACTTCGTCTCGTCCTTGCCCAGAGGAAACGGGTCCTGGTACTGGAACTCTGCCATCTCTTCACTCCTTAGGATGGGATTGGGGGAAGGGTGCATTCCCCGCCGGATGTCGAAAAAAGGGCCTGAGGAGGCCGTAAGCCGGGTTCTGTGCGCGGCTGGCCGAAGCCCGCCGCGGGGCGGCCATTTCTCTACGGCGCGCGTCGCCGCGAGCCTTAAGCGACCTGTACCCGAGGGCTCCGGGCGGGCCACCCTTCCCCCGCGGCTTTCGCTGCGGAGTCGCCCTCCTATTCGGTCTTGCTCCGGGTGGGGTTTGCCGTGCCGCGCAGGTTGCCCGGCGCGCGGTGAGCTCTTACCTCACCATTTCACCCTTACCCTCGTCCGCGGC
>DATBLU010000237.1:0-3790 GCA_036555205.1 Candidatus Deferrimicrobiaceae bacterium | reverse complement strand
CCCCTGCGGCCGCCCAACTTCGCCTCGCTATGGGGAGCTAGCAGGCTCGAACTCAACTCCAGATCCCTGGGCGAAACCATCCCGCCGACTTCGACCTCAAGCCCCTCTGTTGCAGGTTGGGACGCCCTGCCTTCCCCTGTTGCGGCGTAGGCCCCCTGCCGTCCTACTGAGTCTCCCACCGAAGCATCCAGATGGTGTCAAGGATGATCGAAAGAGGGACCAGTGGGATGATCGAAAAATCCTCCCCCCAGGTGTTTGGTGTGTGACCCTCTGCCGAGTCCGTTTCTGGCGCCGAGAGGGGGTACTGAGATATCGGTTCTCCTCGAGAAGATCGATCCTGGGGCAACGTGGAAGGTCGGCCGAGGCCCCGGCCCCCCGCTTTGAGGGTTCTGCTGGATCACCGACCGTTCCTCGACCCATGACGCGTGTCCCCGTTCGGGCGTCCTACGGGCTGCTGGGAGCCGCCGTGGGGCCAAGGAGGCCCGCCTTCCGCTTCTCCTTGAGCCGGTAGGACTCCCCCTTGATGTTCACGGTGAGGCTGTGGTGGAGGAGGCGATCGAGGATCGCCGTGGCCAGGACGGGATCCCCGAAGACCTCCCCCCACTGCCCGAAGCCCCGGTTGCTCGTGAGGATGATGGAGCCCCGCTCGTACCGCCGGGAGATCAGCTGGAAGAAGAGGTGGGCCCCGTGCCGGTCCATGGGGATGTAGCCGATCTCGTCGATGATGAGGAGCTTCGGCTGGCCGTACAGCTTCAGCCGCTCCTCGTACCGCCCCTCGGCGTAGGCCTTCACGAGACTGGCCACCAGGGGCGTCGCCCCGGTGAAGAGGGTGCGGTACCCCAACTGGATGGCCTTGAGGCCGAGGGCCACCGCGAGGTGCGTCTTCCCCGTCCCCGGCGGCCCCACCAGGACGACGTTCTCCCCGTGGTCGATGAACCGCCCCGTCGCCAACTCCAGGAGCTTCTTCTTGTCGATGGAGGGCTGGAAGCCGAAGTCGAAGCCCTCCAGCGTCTTCACGTAGGGGAAGCGGGCCATGGCTGTCCGCATGGTGATGTGCTTCTCGGTCTTCGCGGCCGTCTCCTCGGCGAGGAGGGCATCGAGGAAGTCGGCGTAGCCGAGCTCCTTCGCGCTCGCCTCCTGGAGGAGGCTCTCCAGCCGCTCAACACTCTTGTGGAGCTTGAGCCGGCGGAGGTTGTCCGTGAGCCGGGTGAGGGTCGGGCTAGCCATGGGCCACCTCCTCCAGGAAGGCGGCATACACGCCCAGGTCCCGGACCTCGACCTCTGGGGGAAGCGCCGCCCCCCAGCAGGGGGCGGGGGCGGGGAGCCGGACCCGGAGCCCGGCGTAATGGGTCGGATCGGCGCAGACGCGGTGCCGGCCCTCGGGGCGGAGATGGGTCGCGATGAGAGTGCCCTGGTGGTAGATCCGGAGCGCGTCCCCGGGGCCGGGCTGCACCTCCACGGTGGCTCCCACGAACCGCCAGGGGACCGAGTAGCGGTTCGTGGCCACCGTCACCAGGCAGTCGGTGGCGACCTGGCGGACGTCCACCTGGGGGAACGGGTAGGGCGGCCGGCCGGCGATCGGGTGGAGCTGCTCGGCGGGGAAGCGGGCCGCCGGCTGCTCATGGGTCGTCCCGTGGACCCGCTGGTCCGCCACCGTCCGGAGCCAGGCCTGCAGCTGGGCGTTGAGGTCGGCGAGCGAGGCGAAGCGGCGGCCCCGGAGGAAGCTCCGCTTGAGGTACTTGATGCCCGCCTCCACCTTCCCCTTGGTCCGGGCCCGGTACAGGGGGCAGAGCTTCGGGAGGAAGCCGTAGTACTCCGCGAAGTCCCGGAAGGTGGGGTTCCAGTGGATGGCCGTCCCCGCGGCATCCCGGCGCAAGACGACGGTCTTCGGGTTATCGTAGAGGATCTCGGTGGTGAGGCCCCCGAACCAGGCGAAGGCATGTTCGTGGCAGGCAAGGAAGGTGGGGAGCCGCTCGTCCAGGACCGCCTCCGCATACTGGCAGCGGGAGTAGCCGAGAACCAGGGCGAACACGTGGACCCGCTGGGGCTGGTCCCCGAGCCAGACGACGGCCGTCCCCCAGTCCACCTGGGCCTGGCGGCCGGGCGGGGTCTCGAAGCGGACCGTCGCCGCCTCGCGCTGGGCCCGGGCGCCCCGGAGCGGGCGGACGGCGAGCTTCACCATCTCATAGCCCCCGGCGTAGCCCTGGGCGCGCAGTTCGTGGAACAGCCGCTTGGCGTTGTAGTCCACCTCGTCCGCCCGCCGCTCCAGGTAGGGCAGGTGCGGGGCCAGGATCGAAGGCCGCGCGGTCCGTCGGACATACGGCTGCGGACGCGTCTGGCGGAGAATCCGGTGCACCGTCTTCCGATCCAGGCCCAGCTCGCGGGCGATCTTCCGTTTCCCGACACCTCGGCGGGCGCGGGCATGCACCTCGGTCCACGTTTCGAAATCCACCATCGGGCTCTCCCCTCCTGTAAGTGTGGGGGGAGAGGATACCACTGCACCTTCAGGCGTCGTCATGGCCCCACCTCCTGGGCGAAGGGGTGGGGGATTTTCCGCTCATCCCAATGGGGGATTTTTCCACCATCGCTGACACTTAGAGACGGGCGCACCGAACGGAAGCGCTATCGAGGATCAGAAAAGCCCCCGCCACACTTGACGCAGGTCGCTTCGGGGGCAACCATCGTTGCATCAAGACATGTCACCGGCTCCTTGGCGTCCCTCGGAAGGCACTGGTAGTGATAGAGCTTCCCGTCATTCGCTACTGGTGACTCCCAGAACTCTAGCAAGCAATCTCCTAGACGGTCCCGAACGACTTCCAGCCTACTACGCGTCAAGAACAGTCTATCCTCCTCCGGCAAATATGCGCTATGGAAGAAGGCGTCCGCACGAGGCATCCATTCTCCAGGGTTGAAGAACAAAAGGGTTTGCTCGGCGGCGTGCAAGGCGTTGAGTGTGGGATTCAGGTCCTCCTCTCGCTCCAGGACCTCCGGCAAATCGCGAAGCCAATACATTAACCACAAAAACCACTCCGCCACATCAAAGAGTTGCGAGGGAACCTCGGGAATGCAGTCCTCCAGCCCATATTTGGGCTCGAAGCGAAACTCTTGCATGCTACCACACCCCCGGCACTGGCCCTTAATGACATCCAACAACTTTCCCTCTGGGGAGGCGACCAATCGTTCTTCCATGACCTTGTGCCCCGTGGCCTCGCAGGGGCAGGGATAGCTCTGCACGTAGTGGTGCTCCTCCCACACGGAATTCGCTGGCAGGGGAAGCGTAGCGGGAATCTCCATAGCGAGCCTCCTATCATTGACGATGCCCCATTCCGGCACTCGCACCCTGCATGACGGCACCTTTACAAGCTCTGCCGAATCTCGCTGATCCGTTGGGCTCGCTCTCGCACAAGCGTCAGCCGCTATTTGGCCTCTGTTGCCGGTGCTTGCCAATTACTCGTTGGCTGGCGCACCTCGCCTGTAGCAACCCACCGGAGTGTTTCAAGCGAGGAATCGCGCCGCTGCCGCTCGCCAGTCGTCACCAATTGGAACCTGGACACCGCAGGCTCGCAGCCACGCATCGGCTTTCGCTGCCAACAGTTCCCACTCGTCTCTGTGGTCTCCCTGATGTGTCTCCAAGTAATTCAACGCCAGGCCGGTAGCCCACGCGCGGCGGATTTGCCAACCGTTGCCACGCAGCTCCTTGATCGGCGCCTCAAGATCGGAGAGGGAACGACCCAGGATCGCGGCAAGCGTCTTGTTCAGATTCCAGCTCCCGTCACCCCGGTTTAGCTCA
>DATBLU010000229.1:0-2132 GCA_036555205.1 Candidatus Deferrimicrobiaceae bacterium | reverse complement strand
GCCCGAATGCGAAGATCTTGTTCGTGCCGGCAAACAGGAAAATGCCGGACAACAGGATGCGGGAAGCGAGGAGTCCAACCGACGCAAGCCGGTCCATCCGTCCACCTCCGGGATTATTTTGCGGCGCTTTTTAATTTCAGGCGCAAGGAGACGCACCTGAAAAGTTCAAGAACGTCCCCCTGTTTTAGTGAACCGGCTTCAGAAATGTCCACGGTCACACGATCGTGATGCGCGGCATCTCGGGGGACACCATCGCATGGGTGCGGCCGATCCACCATGCCGCCAAACCGGCATCCGAGAAAGCCTTGCGAAGCGCATCAGCCCCGTCCTCGGGCACGAACATGAGGAGCCCGCCGGAGGTCTGCGGGTCCGCAAGGATATATGCCTCTTCCTCCGGGAATAACGGGGGCAGGCGGACCTTCGCATGCTGGTATGCGATATTATCCCGGGTTCCCGCCGGAACCGGCGCAATGCCGAACCTGCGGTGCGCCCACTGGGCTCCGGGAAGGTGCGAATACGGCGTCAGGAACGGGCGAAAGCGCCGCTTCATCAACTCCCGCACGCCGGGGAAGACCGGAATTTCAGAATGGCGTATCTCGGCGCAGATGCCGCTTCCTTCCATAACCTCGAGGAGATGACCGGTGAGACCGAATCCCGTAACGTCGGTGGCGGTGCGGATCCCCGCCTCGTGCCCGGCTCGGGCAGCCGCGGCGTTGAGTTGCGACATGGACTCTATAACGGCGTTCTCCGTCTCCCGCGGCGAGATCCCCCACTTGATCCCGGTGGTCGCCACCCCGGTCCCGATCGGCTTGGTAAGGACGATGAGGTCCCCCGCCCTGGCCCCCCGGTTGGTCCACACCTTCTCCGGGTGGACGCTACCCGTCACCGACAGCCCGAACTTCGGCTCCTTGTCCTTGACGGTGTGCCCCCCGATGATGCAGATCCCGGCCTCCTTCGCCTTGTCGACGGCCCCCGCCATTACGTCCGAGAGCATGGGCAGCAGCTTCGGGTCGTCGGGGAATGCCGCGATCGCCAGGGCGTACAGCGGCTCCCCCCCCATCGCGTAGACGTCGCTAAGCGAATTGGCCGCGGCGATCGCTCCATACACGTACGGGTCGTCCACTATCGGCGTGAAGAAGTCCAGCGTGGCTATCAGCGCCAGGTCATTATCCAGGCGGAAAATCCCCGCATCGTCGGCATGGGAGGTCCCCACCAGGACGCGCGGGTCCGACGGAGCGGGAAGCGAGGCGAGTATGCGGGCAAGGACCCCCTGCCCCAGCTTCGACGCTCAACCGGCGCACGAGGAAAGATGCGTTAGGAAAATCTTTTCCCTGTCGCTCAACGGTGCGTTTTCCCCTGAGGGGTCGATGCGGGCTCAAGCCGCCTTCCGGACGGGGACCTGGATCTCCGTCAGCATGTCGTCCTGCGTCCCTCCGGCATGCGGCTCGGGGGCCACGAAAAATACTTCCCGGGGCTCCCCGGCTACAACATACCGGTTCTCCCTGAGCCACTCCAGCACTTTTTCGTAGGTGCAGGGGATCCAGTCGTAGGGGCCGCGATGGTAGAAAGACGCCACCTCCTGCCCCGGAAGGTCCATTATCTCGGCGCCGGGCACATTCCCTTCCGGCTCCCCCTCAAGCGGGAAGAGAACCACGTAATCGGCGTGGAAGGCGTCCGGCATTCCGAGGCCTTCGCGGCGTATCCCGAGCGCCGGCTCCCGAAACATCAGCTTGTGCTCCATCGCCTTGTCATAGAGGCGGGAGAAGGCCGTGTCGACGTTCCAGAGGGAAGCGTCGACCCTGCATCCGATCGCCTTGATCGCCGGGACCTTCTTTATCTCATGAAAGGGTGTACCCATTGTCTCCTCCTTAAGTGTTCGCCTGAATCCTATTCGCTTGTTAGATGGAGCGGGAGCCGGCAACGATCCCCGAACGGGCGAGAATCTATCCTGCCGGATAACCAATGGATATATAAACCGTTTTAAATCCCGCGCCGCAGGGCCTGCATATCGGCTTGTTCTTCGGATACGGAATATTTTTTATAAAACCATGTTTACAAATTTTCTTGACACCTGTTTCCCGGTTGAGGTAGAAATATAGGAACCAATTTTACAGGGTAAAACCGTTTTTATT
>DATBLU010000224.1:0-3644 GCA_036555205.1 Candidatus Deferrimicrobiaceae bacterium | reverse complement strand
GCCTCCGGCAGCCTCCTGATCATGGTCGACCCGGGCGACAGCGGGAAGGTGATCCGGGCCATTGAAGATGCAGGCGTGGCCGCGGCGAAAATAGGAAAAATCGCGCCGAAGTCGGAAGGGGTCAAGATCCGCGACAGGGGCGGGATCCGGGATCTTCCGAGGTTCGACCGGGACGAGATAGCAAGGATTCTGGAGAGCGGCTGAAGCCATGTCGACGCCGCCGCCCGCAGGATCGCCGCTGTCGTATCGTCCGTTCCGGCATTAGAAGCTCTGTTTCGTCACCACCAACAGTTGCGCCCGGGCGATCGACGGATCTCCGTCGAGGGGGAACGCCAAGTCGATGTGGATCACGTTTCCCAGTCCCGACCTGGCGTTGCCGATCCGCAGGCCGGCGCCGACATCGCGCAGGAGCCCCGTGTCGGGCACCCCCCTGAAATCGCCGCCCCAGGCCCGGCCCATGTCGAAGAAAAACGCTCCTCCCAGGCGGAACAGCCGGAAGGGGAACCACGGCGTGTAGAACCGCTGTTCAACGGTGAACAGGAACCTCCTGTCCCCGGGCTGGTACTGCGCCGGGTACCCCCGAAGCCCGTTGTCGCCCCCCAGGAGGAGCTGGCGGTCGTCGTCAGGGCGGATCGCCTTGTCTCCCGAAATCAGCGCAAAGAAGAGCCATTTTTCGCCGAGGCGCAGATACAGCCGTGAAGCGCCTCCTGCGACCGTGTTCCGCACCGTGCCGCTTTCGACCCTTCCGTCGGCGGCGGCGTTGAACGTAAAGACCCATCGCCTGTCCGACTCGATCCCCTTGCCGAGGGAGGCGGCAAAAATAAGCGCGTCACGGTCGGAGCCGAAACTCGGACTCGCGTAGCCTACGGTCGCTCCCAGCCGTGTCCCAAGGAAAAAGTCCTCGGTCCGCTCGATCTGATCGCGGTTCTTCGCCTCCTCGAACCTGTCCTCCAGGAATTCAAAGCCGATCCATGGATAGGTGAGGAGCCGGTTGCCCGGGACCGCCGCGGCCCCGATCCGATCGGGCGCCGCCGAGAACCTGGTTTCGTCCCGAGTCGCGCCGACGGTCCACCGCCGGACCCATCCGTGCCTGAGGCCGCCGGACCAGCCTCCGAAGAAGCGGAGGAACTTCACTCGCATGAGGAACGGACCGGCAATCGCTCCCCGGGCCGCCAGGGATTCGACCCGCTCGTCGTCGACGAACGACCCGCCCGCGGTCCAGCGCGAATCCAGGGAATAAAACGGACGCTCGATCTGGACGCTGCGCTTCCTGCCGTCGTCGCTTTCCGAAAGCAGCAGGGCGGTCCTCCACCAGGTTCCGAACAGGTGTTCGTCGCCGAATTCCATGCTGTTCGTATCGCGCTCCGGGGTCGAGGATCTTTCGAAGCTGATCCGCGAACCCCGGCCGAGGAAGTTCGTTTCCTCGAAATCGATGCTCGTGGAGTTCCTGCCTCCCTTGCGCTCGAACGAGAACCCCGGCCGAAGCGTCCACACGTCTCGCGTCAAGACCTCGATGTCGACATGCCCGTCGCGATAGGCCACGGGCCTTATCCGCGCGTCGTAAAAATACCTGTTCGACCGCAGTATCCGCGCCGATTCGTCCAGGATGCGCCTGTTGTAAGGATCTCCGGTCTTGAACAGGAGCTGGTTTGCGACCGTCGACCGCCGGGTCCGCATGTGGAGGCGGTTCGCGAGGCGGAAGAGCCGGTTGTCCTCCCGGGGGTCGGCGATGTCGAAGATGTTTTCGGTGCGGATAAGGATTTCCCCTATGGTGGCTCCGCGGGAGAGGAGCTCCTCGTCCGAAGGGACCTGTTCGTCGGCGCCGAACGCCGGCGCGGGGAAGGCGGACAACAGGCAAAACGCGGAAAATACCAGGAGGATCGCCCGGGTGCCGGGAGCAGGCAGAAAATGGAGGTTGCATCCACGCATGTCCGGTTGATTATTCCCGCGGTTGCTTGTATTCTGTGTATACAGTATACAGGTTTTCCCTCGTCAACCGGCCAATCCAACAGGCGACATGCCGTAAACGTACGGGCAGCCGTTTCCTTTCGCCGGTTCGGGGAGCCTTTCGATGATTATCCCGCTTCCAGAACGGTTCGCCTATCGTCCACTCAAGCCAACCCCTGAGGAAAGAGGAGGATGACGACGATGAATCGACGAATCCCGAACAGGTCAGCTGTCATTCTGGCGACCCTGCTGCTTGGGGCTGTTCTGAACGCGTGCGGCGGGGGCGGCGGCGGGGATACCGCGTCCGACGCTCCCACGGTTCTGCCTTCAACCTTCATCTACCAGATCAGGCCGCTGGCAGGAAGCACGTTTACGGCTACCGGGGGGACGGAGACGGTTCAGTTTACGGGCTTAAATATGAACGGGACGTATGACAGGAACACGGAGGAGGTGACGCTTGTAAACGGCGGCAATCCCGGTCCGCTTGTGACCCTGGTGAGCAGCGGATTGGGCACGCTCCCCTTGGGGGTGATCGAGGAGCTCCGTTGGGTAGGGGGACAGGACCCGACGAGGGGGGCGTACGAAGTGCGGGCATCCGCGACGGAGATCATCCGTGTGACGGTGGACAATACCTTGCCCGGCGTGAGGATCAACCAGACGATCAACGGCCAGGCCACCGGTTCAGCTTCCTTCACCTGGCTCCAGTTCGAAGATCTGTACGGAACTGCCGCGCCGGCGTACCAGCAGACCGCATGCTTTTCTTACGGCGCACGCTGGCTGGTCTTCGAGCAGGCCGGCCACATGGTCGACGCCATTGAATTGATAACCTCGCGCGAGGCGGAGCTCGCGGCCGGGCCCGTCACTGTACTTTGCGATCCCTATCCGCCGGCGGCCGGCGCCCGCGGCACGATCCGGTACGAATGGATCGACGTCTCCGGGGACGGCACGGTCGGTTCCAATGACACGTTCTCCATCACGTTCGATCAGTGCTGGGTGAACGATCCGGCCGACGACATCGATAAGATCTTGAACGGCTCTGCGACGCTCAGCCAATTCGCCGACTCGGCCGCCACCCCGGTGGTGGTCGGGGGCGACATGTCGTTCTCGAATTTCGTGATAACGGAAACCGAGGAGGTGACCCCGGGGGTGTTCACCACCCTTACCGATACGGTTACGATCAACGGGGGCTTCGAACTCTACTTCTTCGGGCTATAGGCCGCGGCGTAGCAGCCGATCGCCGTTTTTTCGGTCCGGGGGCGGATTCTCCTTCCGCCCCCCTTTTTGTCCATGCCCGGGCCATATTTTATCCCCCCCCCAGCGGCTTCACCCAGGTTCGAATGGAACCAGTTGGGCGCCGGGATGGTCCATCCCCGGTAAGAGGCTATGGCGGAACCATACGAAGCGGGAGGGCGGGACATGAAACGGATTTGGCTGGCGGCAGCGGCGGCGACGATGGCGGCCGCTATTCTCGCGGCGCTCGTTCCTTGGCAGGGCGCGAAGGCCGCGGTGAAGGATGCGGCGACGGATGCGGGACGGAAGCTGGCCTCTACCGAGGGGGACCGCACCTCCGCGGAGATAACCGTTTACAACGTAGGTCTTGGGCTGGTCAAGGACCGCAGGAATGTAACGCTTGGACAGGGAGAGAACACACTGCTGTTCATGGACGTGGCGTCCCAGGTGATCCCGTCCAGCGTCTC
>DATBLU010000223.1:0-6879 GCA_036555205.1 Candidatus Deferrimicrobiaceae bacterium | reverse complement strand
CGTCCCGGACGGCCGAATCCAGCGCCGCGAGCGCCGCCCCGCGGCGGAACCGGAAACCGAAATACCGCGCGGAGGAGGAAATCCTCCGAAGGTGGTCGCCAAGGAAACGGAACCCGCCGTCCGGCGTCCATAGAAGCGTTTCGATCAGCTCGAAGTCCGCGGGCGGCTCCACCAGGTAGCGCGCCTTCTGATGCGCCTCCCGGAATTCCCCATCCGGATCCGAGTCCCAAACGATCCCGCCGCCGGCACCCGCTTCCGCCATGCCGTTCCGCACAGTCACCGTCCGGATGGCCACGGAGAACGTCATGTCCCCGCCCGGCATGAGAATGCCGATCGCCCCCGTGTAGACGCCCCTGGGCGAGGGCTCCAACCGCCGCAACAGGCGCATCGAGGAGATCTTCGGCGCGCCGGTGACGGACCCGCAGGGAAACAGTGCGCGGCAAAGATCGAGCAGCGTCGTCCCGGGCGCAAGCGTGCCGGATACGGTCGAGACCATCTGCAGAAGCGTGCGGTACCGCTGCACCTCGAACATGCGCGAGGCCCGGATCGAGCCGGTCCGGCACACCTTCCCCAGGTCGTTTCTGAGCAGATCGACGATCATGACGTTTTCGGCACGGTTTTTCGGGTCCGCCTTGAGGTCCCTTGCGGCCTTGCGGTCCTCGGAAGCGGACAGTCCGCGCGCGGCGGTCCCCTTCATCGGACGGACTTCTATTTCCCCGCGCCGGACGCGGAAGAACAGTTCCGGAGACTGCGAGACGATGCAGCACGATCCGGTCCGCAGGAACGCCCCGTACGGCACCGGCTGCGCGGCACGCAACCGCAGATACAGCGCGAACGGGTCGTCCGGGAAAGGGAAAACGAACTTGCCGGTCAGATTGGCCTGGTACACATCACCCCTGAAGATAGCCCGCCGGATTTCCTCGACCCTGCCCTCATATTCTTCCCGCCCGAACGAGAATCCCGGTTCAAGCTCCCCAAGGAAGGTAGATGGCGGATTCTTATCCTCGCCTGACGCCCACTCCGGAGGGGAAGGACCGCCTCGTTCCCATCTTTTGCGCAGGTGGTCGAACCGCAGCACTCCCTGGTATACGCCAAGCCAGGCCAGTGGGAAAGGAGCGGCATGCGGATCCGGGGGAGCAAAAGCGCTATCCAGCGCGTACCCCGCTTCATAGGCGATAAATCCGGCGACCGGAAATCCACGGGCCTGCCACGCCCCCGCTTCTTCAAGCAGCAGGGGAACTTCATCCGGACGGGAGGCGGAAAGGATCCTTTCAGGATCCTTCAGGAGATACGAGAATCGGTCCCGGATATCGGTCCGCTGGGTCTCGAGGAGCATCGCCCCGGGCTTCGCGGAAGAATGGGCGAATACCGATGCGGGGGACAGGGAAGGAAGAAGCTCCATCACTCACCGATGATCTTTACGAGGACCCTCTTCCTGCGGCGGCCGTCGAATTCTCCGTAGAAGATGCGCTCCCAATGGCCGAAGTCGAGCCGGCCCCCGGTTATCGCGACGACGACCTCCCGCCCCATCACCTGGCGCTTGAGGTGAGCGTCGCCGTTGTCCTCTCCAGTGCGGTTGTGGAGGTAACGGGAAACGGGGTCGTGGGGGGCGAGCTCCTCCAGCCAGCGGGCGTAATCCTGGTGCAGCCCGCTTTCGTCGTCGTTGATGAACACGGAGGCGGTGATGTGCATCGCGTTTACCAGGCACAGGCCTTCGGAGACGCCGCTCTCGCGCAGGCACTTCTCGACTTCCGGAGTGATGTTGACGAATCCCGTCCGCTCCGGGAGGTGGAACCACAGCTCCTTGCGATAAGTTTTCATGAGGGTCGCCTTTTGCCTCCCTTTCGTTCACCCCGCGGGGGCGTAAAGCTCCCTGGCGATCCGCTCCGCGGTAAGACGTGACTGCAATACGCAGTCGTTCAGGGCGATCCCACGGTAGGCGTTGCTGTTCAGGTAGAGGCCGGGGAAGGCGGCGAGGCGCCCGTCGATCCTGTCGAGGACCTTTCCGTGCCCGACGAGGTACTGGGGGATCCCCTTGTCGTGGAAGAAGGAGCGTGCAAGTGCCGGGGCGGCCGTTATCCCCATCGTCGCGGCAAGCTCCTCGCGCGTCAAGGCGACGAGGTCGCCGTCGGGCAGCGCGGCAAGCTCGGGATTGCGGACTCCTCCCACCATCACGCGTATGAGAGCCTTGCCGGCCGGGGCGCGGTTCGGGAAGACGCTGGAGTCCCACAGCGCGCCGAGGACCCTCCGTTTTTCCAGGCGAGGGATGAGGAAACCGAACCCGTCAAGGGGATTGCCGAGCGCGGCCTGCTCGTATCCCAGCGCGACGACTGAAACAGGCGAATAAGGTATGGAGGAGAGGGCCTCCGAAATCTGCGGGTCCAGGCTTCCAAGGGCCGTGGAAGCCGCGTAAGCGGGAATCGCAAGCACCAGCGCGTCTGCGTCGATCTCGCCCCGCATCCCCTGTTCGACCAGCGAGAGCAGGAACCTGCCGTCTCTTTGCCGCACGCTCTCGACGGCGACGTTGGTGTGAAGCCCGTCCGCCAGCAGCGAAGCCAGGACGTCAGTGAGCGTCTGAACCCCCGCGTCGAAGGACATAAGAACGCCGCCGGGCCCCGCCGACATCTCGCGCTTCTCCCCGGCCTTTCGGCGTTCCCTCCGAAGGGAGATCATCCCCTTGACCAGTCCGCCGTATTTGCGCTCCAGGTCGTAGATAAGCGGGAAGCAGGCGCGCAGCGACATCCTGTCGGGGTCCCCCGCGTATATCCCCGTCACCATCGGATCGAGCAGCTTCTCAAGCGCTTCGGAGCCCAGCCTCCTGCGGGCGAAGTCCCCGAGCGACTCGTCCACGCCGCGGGGAGGCCCCTTTGCGAAGGGCTCTCCAAGGATCCGGAGCCGCCCGCGCAGGGAGAGCAGGTTGGAGGAGAAGAACGCCTGTGGAGTCTCGGGGAGGCGATGCAGCCTGCCCCCGGAGTAGATGAACCGTTTCCGGGCAAGGTCGGAAGAGCGCGCCAGCCGGTTCTCGATCCCCAGCTCCTTCACCAGCTCCATGGAATAGGGTTTGTTGGTTAGAAAGCCGTTCGGCCCCCATTCCAGGTTGAAGCCGTCCTCGCGGATCGTGCGCATCTTGCCGCCCGGGACCTGCTCCGCCTCGAAGAGGATGATCTCGGCCTCCCTGCCTGCGGCGGAAAGGGTCTTCACCAGATAATGGGCCGTGCAAAGCCCGGAAATCCCCGCCCCGACGATGACGATGCGCGGCATTACGCTGCCCCTTCCAGCACGATATCTTTCAGCGCCCGTATGAACGCGGGCGAGTCGTTGAGCGCGGGAACCCGCAGAAACGCGGATATGCCGGCCTGGCCCGCGGCGGCCTTGAGCCGGATGTCCAGCTCGTGGAGCGTCTCGATGTGGTCGGAGACGAAGCTGACCGGGATGACGACCAGGGTTTTAATCCCTTCCCGCCCCAATCGCCTGACCTCCTCGAACGTGTCCGGCGCAAGCCATTCCGCCCTGCCCGCGCGGCTCTGGTAGGAGATGGAATGAGGAATCCCGGGAAACCGCGACGTGACCGCCGCCACCGTGCGCCCGACTTCGTCCCGATAGGGGTCGCCGGAATCTATGAACGATTTCGGGACTCCGTGCGCGCTGAACAGCATATAAGTTCCTTCGGTACCTGCGCCGCGCAGCGTCTCCGCGATCTTCTCGCATAAGGCTGCGATGTAGCCGGGGTGGTCGGGATAGGAACGGACCTCCCGAAGCGGGAAATCGGCTCCCGCCCATCGCATCCAGCTTTTCAGGTCTTTGAGGCTCGATCCGGTAGTCGCAGAGAAATACTGCGGGTAAAGCGGCAGGGCGACCGCCTGCGCGACGCCGTCCTCCTTCATTTCAACGGCGGCGTGCTTGGCCAATGGGTGCCAGTACCGCATCCCCACGTAGACCCGGTAATTCCCCCCGGTTTCCTTAAGCGCCGCCTCCAGCGCGGCCCTCTGAAGCTCGGTCAGACGCACGATCGGGGAGCTTCCGCCGATCTCCTCGTAATACTTCCTTACCTTTCGGGCGCGCAGGCCGGAGACGGCCCATGCGAAAACCGGCTGCGTGATGAAGGCGGCGGGCAGGCGGATGAGGTCCCGGTCGGAAAAAAGCCTCGCCAGGAACGGACGGACTGCGGAAAGGCTGTCCGGCCCCCCCATGTTAAGGAGCACCACGCCCGTGAGCGGGGCGGTTGCGGTCATCTGGTCCTCGCCTTCGCGGGAAGGTCACCCCTTCCGGCCGAACCGGTGTACCGCCTCGACCATGGCGACAGCGTGCTCGGGGTTGGTCGGCGGCAGGATCCCGTGCCCCAGGTTGAAGATGTGCGAGGCGGCCGACTCCCCGCGCCGGAGCACGTCGCGCACGCAGTCGTCGATCTTCTCCGGCGGATGGAAGAGCATCGTCGGGTCCATGTTTCCCTGGAGGGCGACGTCCTTGCCCAGGGCGGCCGCCGCAATGTCCAGCGGGATCCTCCAGTCGACTGCGACGACATCCACCCCCAGCGTCCGTATCGCCGGCAGCAGGTTGGCGCAATCGTTGGCGAAGTGGATTACCGGGACCTTGTCCCGCTTAAGATTCTCGACCACCTGCCGGGTGTAGGGCAGTGCATACTCCTCGTAGTCCCCCGGCGTCAGCACCCCCGCCCAGGTGTCGAAGATCTGCACCGCCTGCGCCCCGGCCTCGATCTGGGCGTTCAGGTAGGCGATCACGGTCCTGGCGATCTTGCCCATAAGCGACCGGTATACCTCCGGAGCCTGGTACATAAGGGTCTTGAGCTTGATGAAATTGCGGGAGGTTCCGCCCTCCACGATATAGGAGCACAGGGTGAAGGGAGCGCCGGAGAAGCCGATCAGCGGCACCTTCCCTTCGAACGCCTTCCGCAGGATCCGGATCGCCTCCATGACGAAGGGGACCTTGTCGGACGGGTCCGGGATCGAAAGGGCGTCGACGTCCGCCTGCCCGCGGATTTCCTTGCCCAGGACGGGCCCCTTCCCGTCGTGGAATTCGAGCGGAACGCCCATGGCCTCCACGGGTATCAGGATGTCGGAGAAGAGAATCGCCGCGTCCACGCCCAGCCGCTCCACCGGCTGGATCGTCACCTCCGCCGCCAGCTCCGGGGTCTTGCACATCGTGAGGAAGGAGTTCTTCCCGCGGACCTTCTGGTATTCGGGGAGATATCTTCCTGCCTGGCGCATGATCCACACGGGTGTGACGTCCACCGGCTCCCGCCGGCAGGCCTTCAGGAATCGGTAATCGCCCATTTCCACCTCTCCGGCCGAAATAAAAACTTAAAAGCAGGGACGTTCTTAAACTTTTTAATGTCCCTCCTCGTGTTGATTAAAAAGTTTAAGAACGTCCCTGGACTTTAGTTGTTCTTCGCGGTTTTTCCCGCCTCGACGGCCTGCGCCATCCGCTTCCGCGTCTTCAGCGGGACGTAGGAGCAGAACGGCTCCTCCTCCAGGTAGTCTTCGAGAACCGCATCCGCCCGGGCCCGGCAGCCGCCGCAAACGTTCAGGTACTCGCATTCCCCGCACCGCCCTTTATACTTCTCGAAGGCGCGAAGCGATTCGAACAGCTCGGAATGGTACCAGATTTCCTTGAACGGCTGATTCTTGACGTTTCCCGCGACCACGGGGAAGTAGGAACAGGGCTGGACGTTCCCCTTCGAGTCGATGAAGGCTATCGTCTGCGCGCAAATGCACCCCTTGCCCCCGCCGGTCGAGAATGTGAGCGACCGGCGTTGGAACTTGTGCCCCTCCTCCTTGGCCTTCTGCAGGACGACCCGATAATAGTGCGGGGCGCAGGTGGGCCGGACCAGCATGTCGGCCTCCTGCTTCTCCATACGATAGTGCCACTCGAGTATCTCCTCGTAGTCCTCCTTGCTGATAAGCTCGTCCAGGATCTCCTTGCCGCGGCCCGTGGGCACGATCATGAACATGTACCATGCGTGGGCGCCGATCTCCTTCGCCAGCCGGTAGACGTTGGGGATGTCGTGCTGGTTACGCTTGGCGAACGAGGAGTTGACGATGAACTGGATGCCGTTGCGCCGGAACGTCTCCGCCGCCCGCAGCGTCCCGTCGAACGCGCCCGGCTGCTTCCGGAAGTCGTCGTGTATCGCGGCGGTCGATCCGTCCAGCGACAGCGACACGATCCTGATCCCGCTCTCCTTCATTTTCGCGCAGACCTCGTCGGTGACGAGCGTCCCGTTCGTCGCGATGCACATGCGCAGGCCCTTTTCGGTCCCGTACTTCGCGATCTCGAAAAGGTCCTTCCGCAGCAGCGGCTCGCCGCCGGAGAGGACCAGCACCGGGCTGCAGAAGGACGTGATGTCGTCTATGAGCTTCCTTGCCTCATCCGTCGTGAAATCGGTGTCGTGGGAGACCATCGAGGAGGAGGCCCTGCAGTGGATGCAGTTCAGGTTGCAGCGCCCGGTTACCTCCCAGGCGATCCATTTCGGGATGAATTCTTCCTTGGCCAATTAGGTTCCCTTCCATGCGTGAAAGCGGGCTCGAGTGTCCCCGCCAGGCAATCTTTTAATTATAAACGATTGGCCTGCCGCGGGACATGGAACTCCCGCATGTTTTTTTGTCTTACTGCGCCATCTGGGCGTATTTCTTGGCGTTCTGCAGGTCGCCGATCGCCTCGTACGATTTCGAAAGGTAGGCCGCCGCCTGTTTCGTAGGCAGAAGGTCCATGCTGCGCGACAGCTCCGGAATCGCTCCGCGATAATTCTTTTCCTGGTAACGCAGCACGCCCATCAGGAAGTGCGGCTCGAAAAACTCGTCGTCCAGCTGGATAGCCTTCCGAAACGATCCGTCCGCGGCGCCGTAGTCATTCTGGATCAGATGA
>DATBLU010000218.1:0-8347 GCA_036555205.1 Candidatus Deferrimicrobiaceae bacterium | reverse complement strand
CAGGTTCATGGGGAAGCCGACAGTCATCAACTTCTTCGCCACCTGGTGCCCTCCCTGCCGCGAGGAGATCCCGGGCTTCGTTGAAGTGTTCAACAAGTACCGCGGCAACGGATTCGAGCTTGTCGGGATATCGCTCGACCGGGAAACCAGGTCGCATCTTCCGGCTTTCCTGGTCCAGAACGGGATCGAGTACCGGATCCTCATGGGCGACGTCGCCACCGCCCGGGCCTACGGCGGCGTAAGCTCGATTCCCACCACTTTCTTCGTAGGCAAGGACGGGCTGATCAGGAACGTCCACGTCGGCTACATCGACAAGGACACCTTCGAGCGCGAGGTCCGGAAACTCCTTTAAAAAAGCGATGGGAGGCGAAAAGGTGTGCTTTCGCCTCCCGTCGGTGTTCCGTTCGCGGAATGAGCCGCTACGCCGGAACGCACGCAGCGGTGGGACATACGCCCGCGCACGCGGCGCAATCGGTGCACTTGCTCGCATCGATTATGTAGATGGGGTCCCCCTCCGCGATGCACTGGGCGGGGCACTCCGGTACGCACGCGCCGCAGGCGATGCATTCCTCCGTGATCTTGTACGCCATTTCGCCTCCCTGAGATGTCGTTTGATTCACACCGATTCCACTCGTTGAACCGAGGGAATCTCTTCCTTGAGCGCCGCCTCGATGCCGCCTTTAAGCGTCATCGTCGCCATGGGGCACCCACCGCATGCGCCTGTCAGGCGCACCTTCACCACTCCCCCCTCGACGTCGACGAGTTCCACGTCTCCCCCGTCCGCCTGGAGGGCCGGGCGAATCTTGTCCAATACCTTTTCAACTTCCAATTTCATGTAAATGCCTCCCTTCAGGATCTCCCTTGATTATACGATGTCATTCGACGGCCGGACGTTCCTTGACGAAAATCAATCCGCTGACAGTATTTCGTATCCGCCCTTCTTGAGTGCGGCCTTCAAGAGCTTGTAATTCTTCGTTTCGATGCGAAGGATAAGTATCTTCTTTCCCTGCTCGTCGTGCGACGCCGTGGCCACCGAGACTACGTTGGAGTCGAAATCCTTCATGAGCTTGAGGACCTCGTAGAGCATGCCCGGCTTGTTCGCAAGGGCAAGCTCCATGCGGTAGCCCGGCCCGCTGACGCCCATCGATTCGATAAATGCGTCCAGGATGTCGGTCTCGGTCAGGATTCCCACCAGCCTGCCTTCCTCGACCACCGGGAGGCAGCCGATCCTCTTCTCGCGCATGATGAGGGCAGCCTCCTCGATCGGGGCGGTCGACGAGATCGTGTACGGCCGGCGGGTCATGATCTGCTTTACCTTCACCTTGTCCAGGAGGTAGTAGATCTCCCGGATCTCGAGGGCGGTCGCAGGGGACGGCGAGGCCTGCTTGATGTCGCGCTCGGTGACGATCCCGACCAGCTTTTCCCCGTCCTTGAGCACCGGGAGGTGCCGGATCTCCCGGTCCTTGAGCAGGTCCATGGCCTTCTTCATCGAGTCGTTTTCATCGACGAACACCGGGTTCCGCATCATGCGCTTCGCGACGATCATGGTGTCCTCCTGTGGTGTCCCGCCGTAATGAGCACCGGTCAGGTGAAATATTGTCTGACAAGGTCGAACGTTCGCGTCAGGTCGGCGCCGGAAACAAGGAAGTACATCACTCCTTCCTTTTCCCAGAACACGAAAGAGTACCCCTCCCTCTCCCAGGAGAGGAAGGATGACTCGGAAAACAACGGCGAGGGCTCCGCTTCGCGGATCGGACCCGGCCGCACGATCACCAGCAGGTAGCGGTCTTCCGCGAAGGTCAGGCGCACCGCCGCGGCGTCCTTTTTCCCTATACGCTCGCGGGTCGCGCCCCCGTAGGAAAAAAGCTGCTCGTCCCTCGGAAGCGCCACGCTCACCCCCAGCCAGCCCTTGATCCGCTCTTCGATCGCCCCGGCATCCGCGGTATCGCCCGGGGCTTCCGCTTTCAGGGACGCGGCGAAGATGTTCTGCGCTTCCGCCGCCATGCCCTCCACCCTTCGGGTCCCCGGGTCGCGCGAGACGTGATAGCCGACGACGGCGACGGTCAGGGTCAGGAAGATCAGTACGACCGCCATGCGGGGCCGGAAGTTAACCAGCCCGAAAAGCGAAGACCGCTGGGCCCCCGGATCACCACTCAACGATTTCCACCCCGAGGTCGCGCATCAGCGCCCTCGTCGCGGAGTGCACCCTCCCGCCGAAGAATAAAACCTCCCGCACATTCCTTCCCGCCAGCCATTCCTTCGACGTTATGAACGATCCCGTGGCCTTGACGGCGTAGCCGTCCTTCTCCCCGCCGGAGAGGAGGAAGTCACGGCGCGCCTCCGTGGAGATGCCCGCCTCCTTCAGTATCCTCTGGAAGATCCCTTTCCCGGTCTCGTCCTTTTGGATCCCAAAAACCGTGTACCCCGAGTCCTTGACGAGCGTTTTCAGGGCGGGCGACAGCTTTCCGGTGTCCGCCACGTACCGCCGTCCTCCGGTCTCGAAGATCCGCTCCGGCTGGACGATCAACTGGAAGGCGTCCGATTTCCCGCCTATCTTCAGGCGCTCATCCTCCTTCTTCGGGATGCCCGCGTAATCCAGCGCGAAATCGAGTGCGGCAAGACCCCCCGGCGGCACCGCAACGCGCGTCGGCTCGCCGGCGCCGGAATCGTCGTCGATCCCGACCAGGAATCCCTCCAGCGCCGAGGGGTCGGCGGAGAACGGCAGCACGCGGATGCCCACCCTGTCGGCATATATGAGCACGGAGGCAAGATCGCCCGATGGCTTCTCGGGAACCTCCTTGATCAGGATCACCTCGCCGGTCAGAAGACTCTTGGGCGTCCGCAGCACTACCCAGCCCGCGGGCAGCGTAACCGATACCCCCTCGCCGATGACCAGGGGGCGGGAAAGCCCCTCCTTGACCGAATGATACCCGGCCGCCTGCAGCAGCCTGTTTATGATCTCCCCCGCGTCCCGGGTCCCCTCCATCGATACCACCCGATAGCTCTTCCAGGTTTCCGTTATGAGGGCCTGAATGTTCCGGGGGAGCGACCCCCGGAAATCCATCAGTGCGTGCGTGCCGTTCGAGAATCGTGCGACGGGGAAATCCTCCAGGTTCAAGATCACCTCCCCTCCGGACGGAACGGGAAGGTAAAGCGTCCCGCGGTCGACCAGCTTCTCCCCCAGGCCCGCGAGAATATCGGTAAGCAGACCCCGGTAGGGAGGCCTGGGAGCAGGGGCCGCGCTATCTTCCTTCTTCGCGGGCTCCGTTTTCGCAAGGTCCTTCGATGTTTCCATCGCCGGCGCGGCCGCCTGGGACGTCGAGGGTGGGCGAATCTGCGCCTCCGGCTTCGCCGGTTCCGCCGCCGCCGCGCCCGGCTCCGGCGGAACGTCCCGGGACAGCACGACGGCCGGCTCTTCTCCGGATGCCGGCTCGGACTGCGCGTCCTTCGGCGCTTCGGCGGACGCAGTCGCTGGAGGCGCTTCATCCCCCCCGCCGAAGTACTCATCCGTCGGCAACAGGATCGTGGATCCCGCGAATATCCTGTTCACGTCGCGGACGGATTCGTTTATCTCCTTGACCGCCTCAAGATAGCGGGGAAGATCCCTGCGCTGGACCCCTTTTTTCTTAAGCAGCTTCGTCAGATTGTCGCCCTTTGCCACGCGGTGCGGGACCGCCTTCCCTGCCAGGGCCGAAATATCCGGCGGCGGCGCCGGCGCCGGAAGCAGGATTTTCTGGCCGGGCCTTAGCTTCCCCGGGTCGGCGATCGCGGGATTTGCCCGCTTGAACTCCCTGAGCAGGGAGGCGTATTCCGCGGGAAGGACGGGGTTTTTGCGGTTGAGTATTCTCCAGAGGCTCTCCCCCTCCGAGACGGTGTGGACCTCGTAGAAGCTTTTCTTCCCCTCGGAGGTGTCCGCGAAGATCTTCTTTTCAAGGAAGATTTTCGGACGATCCTCATCCTGCGCCATCGCGGCGGCGCCCAGAAGCAGAACCGCGGCTCCGGCCGCCAATATCGCCGCCCTCAATATCCCTCCCCCGTGAAAGTGCATACTCCCCCGTTCACTCCGACGGTTTTGTACATCTTCGGGCTTTCCCACGGCTCGTCCAGGATGCCGTCGTGAATCGCCCAGCTTCTCCCGCGGACCGTCTTCCAGAACTCCGTCTTGCGGAACGGCGTGCTCCCGTCCAGCCGTGCGTGGAGCGCGCCCCCCGGGCGGAATTCCCGGTCGATATATTCCATATTGTCCTTTCCCTTGACATATTGGAAGCCGCCGCGTTCGTAGAGGATGGCGCTGTTGTAGCTCAAGGGCTCCAGAAAGTAGAACCTGTGCCCGACGCGATCGAAGAAGACGTCCCAGCACGCGATGAGGTCCCGCATGGCCCGCAGGCCCCGCCGCACCTGGGCCGGAGCGAGGCCCGCCTCCATCGCGCGGATCTCTTCCGGGAGGTTCCTTCGCGCGGTCCCGAAGTACGTGTCCTGGCCGTTTTCGTCGACGTCTATGTTGTACCGCTCCCCGTCGGGGTCGTTTATTATGATGAACGAGATCTCCATCTGGCCGAACGGCGAGTTCGATACGTCGAGAAAGTAGGCGGCGTCCCGGTCGCGGGGATCGCGCCGCAGGTCGATCTGGAAAAATGGCATGTTCTCGGGGCAGGCGAACTTCACGCACCGCTCCCCCGCGGGGTTCCGGTACGTTTCCGCGTCTATGGAGAACAGCTCGAGGAAGCGCGCCGGGATAAGCACGGACAGCAGCCGCTCGCGCTCCTTTTCCTCCATCTTGTTGATTTCGTAGACCGAGGTGGGCAAGGGGCTTTGCTAGTCCTTCTCGTAAAGGGCGTCGAGCAGCATGCCGTACTTCTGGATGACCACCTTGCGCTTGACCTTCAGCGTGGGGGTCAGCTCGCCGGTCTCCTGCGAGAAGTCCGTGCCCAGCAGGACGAACTTCTTTATCTGCTCGAACGGGGCCAGCGACCGGTTCAGTTCCTCCACCCGGGCGCGCATCATCGCCTCGGTCCGCGGGTCCTTGGCCAGGGCGGAGGGATCCCGCCCGTCGACGCCGTTCTCGGCCGCCCACTTGACGATCTCGTCCGCTGAAAGAGTCATCAGGGCGGTCAGGTATTTCTTCCTGTCGCCGTAGACGAACGCCTGGCTGACCATCTTGTCGGTCTTCAGAAGGTTCTCGATGTTCTGCGGCGCGACGTTCTTCCCCCCGGAGGTCACGATGATGTCCTTTTTCCGGTCGGTGATCCGGAGGAACCCTTGAGCGTCCATCGTGCCGATGTCCCCGGAGTGGAACCACCCTTCCGGGTCGATCGCCTCGCGCGTTCCCGCCGGGTCGCGGAAATATTCCTTGAAGACGTGCGGGCCGCGGATGAGGATTTCCCCGTCGGCAGCAATCTTCACCTCGACGCCGGGCAGGGGCTTCCCGATGGTCCCGAACTTGAAGTCGTCGACGCGGTTGACCGACGTCACGGAAGGGGTTTCCGTCAGGCCGTACCCTTCAAGGATGAGGATGCCCATGGCGTGGAAGAACTCCGCGATCTCGCGGGAGAGCGGCGCGCCGCCGGAGACGAAGAACCGGAGCCGCCCCCCCAGCCGTTCCCGGATCTTGGCGAACACGAGCCGGTCGGCGATGGAGAACTTCACCCCCAGCAATCCCCCGACGGTCTCCCGGCGCTGCCTGCGCGCGGAAACCTCGCGTCCCACCCCCAGCGCCCAGCCGAAGATCGCTTTCTTAAGCCCCGTGTCCTGGCTCACCTTGGCCATCACGGCGGCGTAGAACTTCTCGTACAGGCGCGGGACGCTGACCATGATATGCGGACGGACCGCCGGCAGGTCCTCGGCCACCGTCTGGATGCCCCGCGCGAACGCCGTCACAGTCATGGCGTCGAACGAGAGGAAATGCTCGAACCGCCCCAGGACATGGGCAAGCGGGAGGAACTGGAGCATTACGGATCCTCTCGGAACCGGGACCACCTCGAGGGCGGACGTGACGTCGAAGGCGACGTTGCTGTGGCGGATCACGGCGCCCTTCGGCGGGCCCGTTGTGCCGGAGGTGTAAATGATCGTCAGGTCGTCCTCCGGGCGGATTTCCTCCGCCCGCGACTCCAGTGCGCCGGGGTGCGCGGCCGCGTATTCGGCGCCCTTCGCGCGGAACTCCGCAAGGCCGATGGCCCCTTCCTTTCCCTCGGGACTCCCCGTGAGAAGGACGACGGCGGACAGCTCCGGCAGCCTCTTCCTCGCTCCGGCCACCTTGTTCCACTGGGAGTCGTCCTCGACGAACGCCGCGCGGGCGCCGGAGTGGGCAAGTATGTACTCCACCTGGTCGGGCAGATTCGAAGGGTAGATCGGGACGGTGACGAATCCGCAAAGGATCCCGGCGATGTCGGCGAGCGTCCACTCGACCCTCGTCGAGCAGAGGATCGCGACTTTCTCCCCCTTGGCCAGCCCCAGGCTCAAAAGCCCGCAGGCCATTTCCCGCGCCGCCGCCCCGACCTCCCGGTACGTCATGGGCTCCATCTTCCCGTCGCGCGGCACGAGGTAGCGAACGGCGTCGCCGCCTTCTTTTATCCGGTTCAGGAACATCCTTGCAATCGTTGCTTCCTTCATCCGATCGGGCTCCGTCGCCTATCTGAAAAACGGCAATACGTCATCGTATGTTACCATCCCCCGGCGCAGCAGGTCATTCACCGACTCGACACCCGAGTAGAACTCCTCCTGCAGCAGGAGCCCGAGCTTCTCCTCCAGCCACACGTCCGAGGCCACGAGGTTCTCTACGGCAGGCGTGAACGGCAGCAGGTCCACGAGCGCCATCTTCCCCGAGAATCCCGTCCCTCCGCAATGCGGGCAGCCTGCGGGAATGTATAACGAGGATTCCTCGACGATCTTCTCGAGCTGGTCGCGGTATCTCTCCCCCACCATCCGGAGGGACGGCTTCGCCGGCACAGGGCGGCGGCACTCCTGGCAGAGGAGGTTAACCAGCCGCTGGTGCATGACGATCCGCATGACGCGCGCCATGATGAACGGGTCCACGTCCAGGGAGAGCAGGGTGCGCAGCGTCCTGTCGAAGTTGAACCGGCGAATGCCGCATAATACGCTCACGCCGCCTTGAGCGAGATGTATCAAGTCCGAAAAGTCCGACGGATCGGATACGTTCTCTATCATCAGTGCGCCCGGCTCCAGCGATTCGGCAAGGCGCACCCAGTTCCCGGCGAACTGCTTGTCCACGTCACGTCGCTCAAGCTGTATGAATCCCTCGTTCCGGAACCGGAACTGCTCCTCGACGGTCACCACGCGGGTCCGCGGACGGTAGACCTCCCTCAACAGGGCGAACAGGGTCGTGGCGATGCCCTCGGGCCCCGGCGACGACAGGAGGTAGAGCCCGCTTACCTTGGCCAGGACCCTCCGCGTGATGTCGATCTGCTCCTGGTTCATTCCTACGGAATCCAGCGTGATCCCCGCCCTCTGGCTCGGCAGCATCTTGACGATCACCTCCACCCCGGACAGGCCGCGCACGAAACTGAGCCTGAACGAGGAGACGCCCGAAGCGGACTCCAGCTGGAAGATGCTTTCGGAAACCCCTCCGATCGGGGCCGCTATCTGCGCCAGTTCCGCGAAGGCGTCTATCAGGAGGCGCCGGAAACGCAACGGCAGCGACAGGAGCAGCTCCGACCCCGACTCCTTCCTGCCCTTGAGCAGCGCCTTCTCCCCGACCGGGAACAGCCTGACGCTCGTGATCCCGATAGCCGCGGCATGAAGGAGCACCTTCTCCACGACACGCCTGGCCCCTCCCTGGGAAACCCATTTTTCCGCCTCCTCGCCGCTTATAAGGCCGCCGGAGATGTCGCTCGAAGAAAGCTGGAAGGAGTCGGGATAGAACCGTGCAAGGATCGCGGCGATAGTGCGGTGCGGGCAGACCACTATCCGGACGCGCAGGCCTGTCTTGGACTCGATGGCGGAAAAGACCTCGTGGCAGAAGGGGTCGGCCACCGCAAGCGTCAGCCGGCCGTTCTCCTTCGAAATCGGCGCCACCAGGTTCTCGCGAGCGAGCGATTCCGGGAGGATGCCGCCCAGGGACAGCGGGACGGACTCGGGATCCATCTCCAGGAAGGAGATGCCCAGCCTTTCGGCCAGCACCCATCCCTTGGCGTCCTGATCCAGGAGGTTATCGAGCAGAGCGGCCTCGACAGGGTCGATTCCACGGTTGGCCGCCTTGACCTTCAAGGCCTGGACCGCATCGGAAGAGATGTAGCCGAGCCTGAGGAACGTCTCCAGCAGCTCCGTTTGGGATCCGCCCACGTCGGCCCGCCTTTTCATCGTTGTTTTCAACTTTATAAAAAAGGGGGGG
>DATBLU010000209.1:0-3757 GCA_036555205.1 Candidatus Deferrimicrobiaceae bacterium | reverse complement strand
AGGAACCAGACCGCCATCGCCCCGAGCCCCTGCACGAGCACCCCGATGACCTTGGGGGCCCATTCGCCCAGGAAAGAGAGCCTCTCGGTCACCTTCAGGAACTGGTAGGCCGACAGGAAGTACCAATCGGGCTTGACGTTCGCGGGAGCGTCGAAGGGATCGGCCTTGGGCAACATCGGCCCGGGCGCCAGGGAGGAGAGCAGGATGAGCAGCGCGAATATGGCCAGGAACTGGATCGCCTGGCGCAGGACGTGGTGCGGAAAGAACGGCTCGCTCCCGTATTTCCTGTAGGCCTCCCGGTTATCGTATCGCGCCATGGCGTTTTGCGTCTCCTAGAGCGGCTCGGAGATTCCCTGCCGCCTGATCATCAGGAAATGCAGGACCAGGAACAGCAGCATCAGGCCGGGCAGTATGACGACGTGGAAAGCGAAGAACCGCGTGAGCGCGAGCTGCCCGATTACGGGACCGCCGCGCACGAAGTACCTTATGGTTTCCCCCACGAGCGGGATCGCGGACAAGGTGTCGGTGCCGGCCGTCGTCGCCCAGTAGGAAAGCTGGTGCCACGGCAGCAGATATCCCGAAAAGCCGAAGGCAAGCGTGAAGACGAGGAGCAGGACGCCGTTGACCCAGGTTACCTCCCGCGGGGACCGGTACGCGGCCGTGAAGAAGACCCTCATCATGTGCAGGAGGACGGTCACGATCATTAGGTTGGCGCCCCAGCGGTGGACCCCCCTGATCAGCCATCCGTACGGTACGTGGTTCACGATGTCGACGACGCTCCGGTACGCCTCGGCGGTGGTCGGCCTGTAGTACATGAGAAGGAGGACGCCCGTGACCACCTGGAACAGGTACAGGAGGAAGGAGATCCCTCCCAGGCACGCGAGCAGGTTGTTTTCGAGCCTGGTGCGATAGTACCAAACGGGCTTTTCGAACTGCTTCTTCATCCCCTCCTGGACGGAGAGGCGTTCGTCGAGCGCGCCGTAAAGGAACCCGACCAGGGAGAAAAGGTTGAACATCTCCGTGAAGACGGTGCGTTCCTCGAAACGTTCCCGCTTGCCTTGCGTCTCTTCCGGCGTCCGATCTTCCGGCGGCTTTTGCTCTTCGGTCATGTCAGGTCATGTCCCCGCGGCATTTTCACGAACCGACCACGATCTTGTCCCCCTCGATCCGCACCGGATAGGAGGGGAGCGGCCGCGGGGCGGGGCCCGCGGTCACGTTTCCGCTCAGGTCGAAGGACGAGGCGTGGCATGGGCAGAGCACCACTCCTCCTCCCTTGTACTTGACGATGCAGCTCAAGTGGGTGCAGGTGGCGGAAAGGGCGACAACCCTGTTCGCCTCCCGGATGACGAGCACCGGCTCCCCCCGGACGAGCACGACCCGTGACTGTCCCGCGAGCATCTCCTCCATGGGGATGCCGACGCGGCCTTCCCCGCCGGACTTGTCGCTTTGCGGCCAGAGGAACCTGAAGAGGGGATAGATAAGGGAAACGGAGAAAACGGCGCCGAGCGTTCCGATTGCGACGTGGAGGAAATTGCGCCGGCTTCCGCTCAATCTTCGGCGAACGCCTCGTACTCTTCCGCGCTCATCAGCCGCTCGATCTCTTCGGGCTCGTTGATTTCGACTTCGACGAGCCACCCTTTTCCGTACGGATCGACGTTGATCAGGGAGGGGTCTTCGACGACGATGCCGTTGACGGCCTTGATGGTCCCGGTGATGGGCGAGACCAGCTCGACAACGGTCTTCTGCGACTCGAGTTCTCCGATCGTGTCCCCCGGCTCTATGAATTTGCCGACTTCCGCGTAGGCGATGGAGACGATCTCGCCAAGCTGTTCCTGCGCGTATTCGGAGAGGCCGATGCGCGCCGTTTCCCCCATCTCGAGGACCCAGAGGTGGTCCTCGGAAAATTTCAGCCCCGATTCTTCCATAACGACAATCTTACAGGAACAGGCAAGAGGGTTGTCAACTTTTAGGAATTTTTAGTTCCGGATTTCACCTGCGTGCCCAGTACCGCAAGCGCCGTCTCCACGTTCCCCAGCGGAGCGCTCACCTGGAAACCGGCGACGCGCGGTGAAATCCGCTCGATGATCTTCCGCGCGATTTCGATTCCGACCCTGTGTCCTTCATCCTTGGACCGGCAGCGGGCCATCCGGTCCATGACTTCCCGTGGAACTACTACGCCCGGCACCTCGTTGTTCATGAACTCGGCGTTCTTGTAGCTGACCAGCGGCCAGATCCCCGCGATGACGGGGATGCTCCGGGAGTGCTGCTCCACGCGGTCCAGGAAGCGCAACAGGGCCTCCTCGTCGAACACCGGCTGCGTGATGGCGAACTCGGCGCCTGCGTCTATCTTGCGGAAGTAGCGCTCTATCTCCCGCTCCAGGTCGACGGCGCAGGGATTCGCGCCCACGCCGATGAGTATTCCCGTGGGAGGGGAGATCTGGTTCCCGCCGATGTCGTACCCCCGGTTCAGGTTGGCGGCCACCTGCACGAGGCCGATGGCGTCGACGTCGAAGACTCCGGTCACGTCGGGGTAGTCGCCGAGCTTCGGGGGGTCTCCGGTGATGATCAGGAAATTGGCGAGCCCGGCCGCGTAGCCTCCGAGCAGGTCCGACTGCATGCCGATCAGGTTCCGGTCGCGGCAGCAGTAGTGCAGGATCGGCTCGATGCCGACCTCCTTCAGGATGGTCAACGCGGCGATCATCGGCGAGACCCGGGCGCTGGCGCGGGGACCGTCAGGGATGTTGATCGCGTCCACGCCGGCCTCGGCGCAGCGGCGGACCTTCGCCAGCATCTCCGTCAGGTCGCTTGACCTGGGCGGGAGTATCTCGACGGAGGAGACCTTTTCCCCGGCCGTCAATTTCCCGGCCAGCCGTGACTTCTTCCCGACCGGAATCACGTGCACCAGGGGCGCCTGCTGGGCGTACGCCCGCACCTTGATGTGCTTCTTGACGCCGCTCATGGACTTAACGGCGCGTGAGGCCATACGGATATGCGCCGGCGTGGTCCCGCAGCATCCGCCGACGCCGCGCACCCCCATCTCGATGAACTTCTTCGCGTACTCGGTGAAATACTCGGGGCTCGTAAGATAGATCAATCGGCCCGCGATGTCCCGCGGGAGGCCGGCGTTCGGCATCACGACGACCGGCTTGGTGGTCACAGGCAGGATGGCCTGCAGCGCGTCGAACACGCCCGCCGGCCCGATTCCGCAGTTTATGCCGACCAGGTCCACGTTCCCGTCCGCGGAAAGGGTGCGCGCGATCGCCTCCGCCCTCGTGCCGACCGCCGTCTCCACGCGCTCGTTCAACACGAACGACGCCAGCACCGGAAGGCCGAGCCGCCTGGCGATACGGGCTCCCACCTGCAGCTCCTTGAGGTGGGTGAACGTCTCGAACACGACCAGGTCCACCCCTTCGGCCGCGAGCGCCTCGAGCTGCTCGGCGAAGGCCGACTCGACTTCCGAGACATGCTCGTCGGGCATGATCTGGTCCTGCCGCACGCATGGCCCCACCGCGGCGGCGACGTAGACCGAGTCCCCGGCGGCCTCGCGCGCCAGCCGCACGGCCTGGCGGTTGATCGCATCGGCCTTGTCCGCCAGTCCGTACGGACGGAGCATGACGCGGTTCGCGCCGAACGTGTTGGTCTCGATCACGTCGGCGCCGGCGTCCACGTATTCCCGGTGTATCTGGGAGATGAGCTTGGGGTTGGAGAGGCACAGCTCGTCGTAGCAGGTGTTGATGAACACGCCGCGCTCGTAGAT
>DATBLU010000204.1:0-3358 GCA_036555205.1 Candidatus Deferrimicrobiaceae bacterium | reverse complement strand
CGTCCCGGGAAGGGGCCGGATGAAGATAAGGTAGAAGGCAACGTATAGAAGCCCTCCGCCGGCGCCGATGACCAGCAGAAGCTGCATCGCGATCCGGGCCGTGTACCCCGCCTCCGCGACGCTCTGCCGTTTGGAGTCCATACCGGAGTTCACGGCGCCAATTTCCGCATGGCGGCTTTCATCCCGTCCCACCGCCTCGCGAATTCCTCGTCCGACAGCGGTTCGCTCCGGAGGAACTCGGCCTCCGACGCGATCTCGCGTATTTTCGATAGGGTTCTGCCGCGAGCCGCGTCTATTTTCTTTCCCAGGTCAGTAAAATCACGAATCTCGCCTGCATTCGCGGGGGAGGAGAGGTCCCCGTCCATCGAGATCCTGAATGTCTCCACGAGCCGTTCGGCCCCCCTGCGAATCCGGCGGACGATCAGAAACAGCACGAGAAGGCTCGCGGCGAGCACGCCGGCGGACAACGCCGCAACGTGTCGTCCCAGCGCTGCGCCGATGATGTCGTACGGCGTCAGGAAATGGAAATGCCCCTGAATGGAAGCAACCCGCAGCGCGGACTTCGAGTAGTTGTGGAAGGACACGGCGAACAGCACCGCCCCCGCGCAAACGACCGCGGCGAAGCAAAGCGCGACCCCACCCTGGAACCGGGGATTAACGAAAACGGTCCTCCTTGCGGCGTGACGGGGCGCGCGGGGGCTCATGGCGTCCCGTGGCACCCGGAGCACAGCGCTTCGAATCCCTCGTCCGCGGGATTCGAACGACGCAGGAAGAAAGTCCTGTAATACGGGGAAGCCGCACCGGCCCCGGCATTAACGGGCGTTTGGCCGGCGAAGGCCTTCCGGTCCGACACGTAGGGGCCGTGGGCCGAATGGCAGCTCAGGCAGATCAGGCGCTCGCCGTCGCCCAGGGGGAATTCGGACGGAATCTTCACTTCCCGTACCTTGCTGCCTGCATGCACCCTGAGCGGATGGGTCCGTCCCCGTTCCTCGGCCAGGTGACATTCCAGGCAGAATTCGACGGAGGCGGTGGAGAACCGGCCGGGATCCAGCTTCGAATCGGTATAAACATGGCATCTCGGGCACTGCGCCGGTTGCTTGAAATAACCGTGCGGGTTCGTTGGGAGCTCGGCCGCCGAATGCGCCGGACATGGATGGAGAAGGAGAAGAAGCGCCGCCAGGAGGAGACCCGACGGGAAGGCCGACCTGGCCGAAACGATCCTCAACGCGGTTCCACCCCCGGTTAATTCACCTTTCCCCGCCTCATATTATATTCATTCCCGCGGTAACTGTTCAGTATTCTGCGCCGGGGGGGGGGCAAAGCCCAACAACAAGTGGGGGGCCCGCGGCCCCCCGTAAGGAGTTGTGTTGACGGTCTACGAACCCCTCGCATTTCATATCGGCCGGATGATCGCATAACTTTAGCGGCAGGCGATCCCTAATAGAACTCCTCGTCCTCGGAAAGCGACATCGGGTATAGCAGGACCACCAGGTTGTGAAGGCGGCCGTGCTGATCGTTGACGAAGTTCCGGTGCACGACGGCGCGCTCGAACCCCAGCTTCTCGAACGCCCGGACCGCCGCCTGCTGCTTCTCGATCACTTCGGCCAGCAGGTAGTGGAGGGACGCCTTCTCCCCGAGGTGCCGAAGCTCCCTGATCATCGCCGTCCCCAGGCCGCGGTGCCGGAAATCGGGAGCGATGAGGATCCGCACCGTCCCCACCCGCTGCTTCCAGCCGGTCCTGTTGCGGTGAAGCGTCGCGTCCCCCACCACGCGCCCATCCGAGAACGCCAATATGGGCAGGACCGTGTCGTAGTCCAGGTTCCGCGCCCACCGATCCACCTCCTCGCGGCTGTCGACGTCCTCACGCAAGTACATCTTGTCCTCTAGGGGGATCTGGCGGAAAAATTCCCAGAGCAGCTCCGCGTCCTCCCGCACCATGGGGCGGAATGTGACCCGCGCGCCGTCTCTCAGGGAAATCTCCTTGGGATATCGATCAAGTGGAATCATCCGGATCCTCCTCCCGTTTTCGCCGGTTCACCACTCGTCCTTGAACGGAACTTCCACCGCGTCATACCACTCCGCGAAATCCATAGGGGAGTGCGGGGGCAGCCCCTTTTCGTGGAGCAGGTCGTCGATCACCCTGTGCGCGTAGGAAAGGGCGTGGTCCATGTATCTGAGCGCATCGCGCTCGTCGGTCCGCGGATCCCCCGAATGGTACGCCTCCGAGGCTTTCGACAGGTCGTGCCGCGCCGCGGGCAGGTCCTTGTCCCCCATGGCCCGTTCTATGGCGGCCAGGTGCCTGCCGATCTGGTTGTACGCCCGAATGACGTCCGCCGGGCCGGCGTTCATCTTCCTCCACGGGCCGAAATAGATCCGGTCGTGCCCCGCCCGGAGTTCCGCATAGATCAATCCTTCGTAAGGACAGGCGACCTTCCCGTTCGCGGTCCTCGGCGGGTGAAACGACAGCTCCGCGCCGCAGGATGGGCAGGTCATGCGGGATAGCGGCATAGGAGCAAGCCCCCGGATTGTTTCGTTGCAAGACGGAAAAGCACATTCTCGCTCGAAATTATAGCCCACCCCCCGGTGAAAAATGTATAAATGGGAGACCATCATGCCGCCTTTAAGGAGGGACGAGGAAGTGAGCGCCGTCACCGTAGAGAGACATGGGCCCGTGGCGACCCTTCGAATGAACCGCCCGGAACGGATGAACGCATACGACTTCGAGATGGGCGAGGCGCTGCTCTCCGCCCTCCCCCCGCTTGCGGCCGATCCGGCCGTCAGGTGCATCGTTTTCACCGGGGCCGGGAAGGTGTTCTCGGCCGGCGGCGACGTGGTCATGATGGGCGGAATGAAGGAAGATGCCGGGCACGCGTTTCTCGACCTGACCGTCCGGCTGCACGCCTTCGTCGCTTCCGTGCGCCGCTGTCGCAAGCCGGTGATTTCCGCGGTCAACGGAGTTGCGGCGGGGGGAGGACTCTCCCTTGCGCTTGCCGGGGACATGGTCGTTGCCGCCGAATCTGCGCGCTTCGCGCTTGCCTATCAGAACATCGGGCTATCTCCCGACGGGGGGGCGACGTTTTTCCTGGCGAGAGTCCTGGGGACGCATCGCGCGATGGAGCTTACGCTTACGGGCAGGATTCTGACCTCGGGCGAGGCCGCCTCCTGTGGGCTTGTCCAGCGGGTTTTCCCCGACGATGTCTTCGCGTCCGAAACGGCGGCGCTGGCCGAGCGCATAGCCGCCGGCCCCACCCTGGCCTACGCAAAGGCGAAGGAGCTGTACAACAGGGCGCTGCTCCACCCGCTGGAGACGCAGATGGAGGAAGAGCGGCAGGGGATCGCGGAGTCATCCCGCACCGGC
>DATBLU010000215.1:0-15476 GCA_036555205.1 Candidatus Deferrimicrobiaceae bacterium | reverse complement strand
CGGACGAGACAGTAAGGAAAGACAAGGCGATCGTCGCCAACGTGAACCGGATCGAGATCACCTGCCGGAGATAGAAGGGCCGCGGGGCCGGAGCACGGCCACTGTGGCGCCCCATCCTCCGGCCTCCGGCGGCGCCTCGGCATAGGATTCCACCAGGGGGTGGCGGGACAGAATGGAGCGGACGATCCGCCGCTGCGTCCCCGTCCCCCGGCCGTGGATTATCCGCACCTGCCGGAAACCCGCGCGGACCGCCTCTTCCAGGTAATCGTCCACGACCGAGGGAATCTCCCTCGGGACGAAGGCGTGCAGGTCGATGCGATCCTCGATGGGGATCCGGTGAGGCACCGGGGACTCCTTCTCCCCCTTCACGCCAGTTCCGCGATCTTCGACGCGATCGCGTTCCACTCCCCGGCCGGCACCCGCTCGAACGCGGCCACCACCGCGGGATCGAAATGCTTCCCTGCTCCAGCGCGGATGATCTCGAGCGCAGCGTCGTGCGTCGCGGCATCATGGTAAGGCCGCGAGGTAGTCAGGGCGTCGTAGACGTCGATCACGGCGAACATCCTTGCGCCGAGCGGGATCTCGTCTCCTTTAAGGCCCCGGGGGTATCCTGTCCCGTCGAATCGCTCGTGGTGGCTGAGGACGATCTCCGCCGGCCCCCGCAGGAATTCTATCTTCCGCAGCATCCGGCTTCCGACCTCCGGGTGAGTGCACATCACCTGCCACTCGTCCGGAGACAGCGGCCCGGGCTTCAGGAGCACGCTGTCGGGCACGCCGATCTTCCCGACATCGTGCAGCAGCGCCCCCTTCCCGATCGCCGGAAGCGCTCCTTGCCCCTTGACGCCCATCTCCGCCGCCAGGCGCAGAGTGTATTCGGCCACCCGCTTGGAGTGGAGGCCCATGCTGTGCTCCCTGATGTCCAGGGCGGAGGCAAGGGCGTCCAGGGTGTTCTCGTTCGCCTCCTCCACGTACCGGACGTACCTCTTCTGCTGCTCGAAAAAGTTCGCCGCAAGCGCCCCCACCATCCAGAAGACGCCCAGTTCGCCCATCTGCCCCGCCTGGGCCGCAAGGTCTCCCTGCCAGCGAAGAGCCACCGCCCCCGCGCAGATCCCCGTGACCACCGCCGTGGACGCGGCGGCCCCGGGCCCTCCGAACCAGGCGGCGGACAACAGAAGCGGGACGAAGAACAGCTTCCGCACGAGGTCGCGGGACTGGTGCCACGCCTGCGAATGCTCCGGCAGGGAGAAAAGGAACAGGGTGACGGCGGCCATCAGCACGCATATCGCGAACGTCTTCGAGGCCGGCCCGGAAAACCCGAAGATCTGATCTCCGGAAGGGGTCGACATGCCCCCATATTATCGCATCGGGGAAAAACCGGTAAGATATGCCTCATGTCGAAGAGGGTCGTCATCGGCACCGCGGGCCATATCGACCACGGCAAGAGCGCCTTGGTCCGCGCGCTGACGGGCATAGATCCCGACCGCCTCAAGGAGGAGAAGGAGCGGGGGATCACAATAGAACTGGGGTTTGCGCACCTTTCGCTCCCCTCCGGGACGCTTGCCGGAATCATCGACGTGCCGGGCCACGAGAAGTTCGTCCGCACGATGGTGGCCGGCGCGGCCGGGGTCGACATCGTGATGCTGGTGATCGCGGCCGACGAGGGGGTGATGCCGCAGACCCGCGAGCACCTGGACATCTGCCGGCTCCTCTCCATCCGGCACGGGCTCGTGGTCCTCACCAAGTGCGACAAGGTCGACGCGGACTGGATTGCGCTGCAGGAGGAGGAGATCCGCAGATTCGCAGCCGGCACCTTCCTCCAGGACGCGCCCGTAATTCGCATTTCCTCGACGACGGGCGAGGGGCTGCCGGCGCTGGTCGCGGCGCTCGACCGGATCGCCGAGGACGTCCCCGGCAAGGACTCCTCGCTCTTCTTCCGCCTGCCCGTAGACCGATCGTTCACGATGAAGGGGTTCGGCACCGTCGTCACAGGCACACTGGTAGGCGGAACGATAAGCGTGGGAGAAGATGTGCAGGTCCTCCCCGGTGGCCCGATTGCGCGAGTCCGGGGGCTCCAGGTGCACGGAGGGGCCGCCGGGTCATCGGAAGCAGGGACGCGAACGGCCGTGAACCTCCAGGGAGTGGAAAAGGAAAACGCCCCGCGCGGATCCGTCCTGTGCAGGCCGGGCACGCTCGTCCCGACCGGCGTCGTGGAGGCTTTCGTCGATTACCTTCCCCTCGCCCAGCGGCCTTTGAAAAACCGCGCACAGGTCTCCTTCCATGCGTTCACCTCCGCCTGCCGGGCCAGGGCCGTTCTCTACGGGACGGCGGAAATCCCCCCCGGCGGATCGGGATTCGTTCGCCTGCACCTTTCGGAGGAGATGGTCCTTCAGGGCGGCGACCGCTTCATTCTGCGCGGCTTTACTCCGCTTGCGAACTTCGGGTACACGATCGGGGGGGGGCGGGTCCTTCATCCGCACCCGCCACCGCGAAGGGGCGCCGGGAGCCGGGTCCCCGGCACGCTCGGACTCCTCGACGCGCCGGAAGGCGAAAAGCGAATCCTTGCCGCATTCGAGGACGCGGGCTTGCAGGGCCTGGGGGTAAATGACGCTGCCGCGACTGTCGGGATCGGGCGGGAGGCAGCGCGCCGCGAGATCGACCGGCTCCTTCGTTCCGGCGATGTACGGGCGATGGAAGGAAGTTCCCGCTTCTGGCACAAGTCGGCGGTGGAGCTCATCGGGGAAAAAGCGGTCGAGGCGTTGTCGCTGCTTCACGGCCGGTCCCCTGATCGGGAGGGGTTCCCCCGCGAAGAGATCTCGGCGCTCCTGCCCCCGGTCTCCGATCCGGGTATAGTCCTCATCGCGCTTGACGCGAGCCCGTCGGTCGGCAAGGCCGGCGACATCTACTTCCTCCCCTCCCGGCGCCCGCGGTCTGTGGAGCTCTCCTCCCCTCTTGCCCGCTCCATCTCGGAAAAGGTGCGGCGGGCGGGGCTTGCCGCGCTATCCAGGACAGAGCTTGCGGAAGGTATTTCCGCCGCCGATGCGAGGGAGTTCGACAAGACGCTGGAAGGGCTCTCGCGATCGGGCGCGGTGCTCCGGGTCAAGGAGCTGTTCTTCGATCCGAAGGAGGTCGACGCATTGAGGGAGAAGCTGGTTGCCTTCCTGGCCAGGCGCGGGGAGATCACCGTGGCCGAGTTCAAGGAAATGGCCGGCCTCACGAGGAAGCACCTCATCCCGCTGCTCGAGCATTTCGACATGACCAAGGTGACCCTGCGCGTAGGGGACAAGCGGGTGCTGCGCAAAGGGAAGTAGCGCGCTCCCGATGCTGCGCCTCTACGGCGAAGGCTGTTCGAGGAGGCGCCACAGAATGGCGCCCGCGACGCCTGCCCCGAAACCGGCGAGATTCCCGGGTAGTGAAAGGCGGGCGGGATCGACGAGGCTGGCAAGCGGGCCGGCCGGCCCGAGGAAGAAGACGGCGACAATCCACATGCAGGCAAAAAGGTACGCCGGCAGGGTGACGATCCGGCCCATCCCGTACAACCGGATCGACACGTGCGGGAAGAAGACCAGATACGCGCCGAGGATGCCGGCCACCGCCCCCGGCGAGGTGAGCGCAGGCGCTCCTCCCGGCTTTCCGAACATCACATGTGCGATTCCCGCGCAGATACCACAGAACAGGAAAAACAAGAAGTAGGCGACGCTGCCCATCCGGTCCTCGACGTTGTCTCCTAGAACGAACAGGAACAGCGACCCGGCCGCGAGCGGAAGGATTCCGGATTGGAGGAACGGCGCAATCAGGATGGAGGCTTTCGGGACGCCGGCGAAGCCGGTCCCGGCCGGCAGCCCGGGGAGGCCTCCGGGCAAGGTGAGCTGGGCCCCGCGAAGCTGTCCGAGAATATAGAGGCTGGCGGCAAGGCCGATCAGGGCGATGGTGACGATGGGGAACGACCGGAGGGGGGGCGCATCGTCGTCAAGCGGCACAACCACCGGAAGGGGGACCTGCATGTTGCCTGTCGGGCCGGAGGAACCGTATCGCGTTTCCATACGGCCCTTCTCTTTCCTCGCCAGCGTCTCCCCCAGCGCGGCGTATTTCGCACCGTGCTCCCGCAGGAAGCGGAACCTCGCCGCGATATCCGCGGCGGAAGCTCCGGGCACGAGAATCCCCTCGCAGGATGCGCAGCGGAAGACATGGATTCCGGTCATCTGGAAATCGATCGCCGTGAGGGGAGCGGCGCAACGGGGGCAGCCGAGGGAGGCCGCTTCCTTCCGCATGCGTGACAGCGCCTCGCCCGGTTTCTCCGCATGATTATCGGGCCGGGACGGCGGCGCCTCCCCTTGCGCGCCAGGCGGCAACTTTCCTTCCGTAAGCGTGCGGATCTCACCGTAGTCGAACCAGAGGGCCCCGCAGGAGGTGCAGCGGTCGATCTCATGCTCCTCCGCCATCACCCTGCGGAACGTCGACGTCCTGCAGAAAGGGCACCGCATCACGTCCAGTATATCCGGCTCCAAGGCCCTGCGATTTACATTTCACGCGTGTCTGGTACGATGAGCTAAAACGACCCTTGAGAGGAACGCACAAGGTGATCGACCCGAAACGAATCGAGGTCGTCGACAACGAGGTCGCGTCCGTCCTGAGGACCAAAACCCCCGCCCAGAGAGTTGAAATGGTCTTCCAGGCGGCGGCGCTCGCGCGGACACTGATGGAAGCCGGCGTCAAAAACCGCCATCCGGATTGGAGCCTCGAGGAAATCAACGAGGAAGTCGCAAGGATATGGCTTCATGGATCAGCGTGATCTATTACGAAAAGTCCTCGAAGCCTTCGATGCGGCCGGAATCGAGTACCTCCTTGTCGGCTCTGTAGCATCCGCCGTTTATGGGGAACCCCGTCTGACGTTGGACATCGACGTCGTCGCCGCGCTGACCAACGAAAAATTGCCTCGACTCCTCTCTTGCTTCCCCGCACCGGAATTTTACGTATCAGGTAAGACAGCCGAGGAGGCCGCAAGTAACGAAAAACAATTCAACATTATCCACCCCGCTTCAGGACTGAAAATCGACATCATCGCGAAAAAAAGGGACGAATTCGACGAGAACCGCTTCTCCCGGAAACGAAGCCTGGCCGTGTTTCCGGACCGGTCCGCCGATTTCGCATCGCCCGAGGATGTAATCATCAAAAAGATGGAATATTACCGGGAGGGCGGATCGGAGAAACACCTTCGCGATATTTCGGGGATCTTGCGCGTTTCCGGCGAAGGGCTGGATTTCCCGTATATCGAACGATGGGCAGCCCGCAAGGGACTGACGGAAATCTGGCGGGCGATTCTGACGAAAAACAAGGGATAGGATCATCGAACAGGATCTCGACCGGCTCTCCGGGCCGGGAGGCGTAAATGGACATCCTGCGCGTGGCTCTCGCCTGGGCCGCGTTCGCCGTCTTCCACAGCCTGACGGTGTCGGAAGGATATGAACGCCTGGTGCGCAGGCTGATCGGGGACAAGGCGTTTGTCGCGTACCACCGGCTTGCGTTCACGGGGTACTCGGTCGCCGCCTTCGCGGCGCTTCTACTCTACCTGCGAACGATCCCCGATCATCCCCTTTATCATCTGGAGGGTGCCCCGCGCCTCATCTTTCACGTAATACAGCTCGGAGCGGTTGCGTTCCTGCTGTGGACCCCGTGGGACCTGATGGAGTTCCTGGGCTTTCGACAGTGGGAGCGGCACAGAAAAGGGGAAGCTTCGACAGATCAGGCAGAGCGGCTGTTCACCGGCAAGGCGTACGGGATCGTCAGGCACCCGCTATACCTCGGTTGCTCCGTGATTCTTCTGTTCCACCCCGCGCAGACCCGGAACAGTGCCCTCTCCACGGCGATGATCGTCCTCTACTTTTACATGGGGACGTTCCTGGAGGAGAAAAGGATGGTAAGGAAATTCGGCGACGCCTACCGGGAGTACCAGAGGAAAGTCCCCCGGTTTTTGCCGAATCGCCGAACCACCCGCATCCGATGATAAACCCGCCCCCGCGCTCGGCTCCCGCGGCAACGGAAATCCCTGTAAATTGTTCGGAGGCCGCTGAAGAAACCTCCGCTTCCTTCCGATAAATCCACTGTCATTTCGAGTACATATAACGGCATTCGCCGCAAATCGAGGCAGTATTATGCATGAGTCAAAAAAGCTGTCCGCTCCGGGCGTCCTTTCCTTGCTCCTTCTCTTCGGCTTGGGATTAGCGGGAAATTATTTCAAGCTGTCGCTTTTTTACGGATTCGACTTCCTCTTCGGCGGCATTTTCCTGATGATCCTCCTGAGCCTCTTCGGTGTCGCCTGGGGGGTCGTTGCCGCCCTCCTGGCGAGCAGCTGCACCTACCTGTACTGGCACCATCCGTACGGCATAATCGTCTTTTCGCTGGAAATTCTTGTCGTCGGCCTTCTCATTCGCAGGAAAAACAAGAATCTGGTCTTGTCTGACGGACTTTTCTGGCTCTGCGTCGGCACACCCTTGAACTGGATCCTGTATTTTTACGTCATGAAATCCGGCTATCATTCCGCATTGCTGGTCGTCCTGAAACAGGCCGTCAACGGGATCTTCAATACCCTGGTTGCCAGCATCATCCTTGACTATCTTCCTATCCAGAACTGGTTCGGGATTCCCGGAACCAGGAGGAAAGTGCCGATCCAGCAGGCCCTGTTCCACCTGATCCTGGCCATGATCCTGTTCCCCGCGCTCGCCACCATGATCATAAACAGCAGGAAGGCGTTTTCCGACATCGAAAGCGGGATCTCGCACAAGCTGCAAAACACCTCGGTGGAAGCGACCTACGCGATCGACACCTTCATTCAAAGGCATCTCGATGGGGTCCGCGCCCTTGCGGACACCGCAGCCCGGGTGGGGCCGGTTCCATCAGCCGACCTTCAGGACAAGGTAAAGACCGTCAAAAGTATTTATCCGGATTTCCATAACATGTACGTCGCGAACGCCGGAGGCGTGACCGTTGCCTTTTATCCGGAAAAGAACGAAAAGGGCGAGTCCACGATCGGCATCGATTTTTCGGACAGGGCGTATTACGCGAAATTGAAAAGCTCCCTGCGCCCGGTGATGTCCGACGTTTTCATGGGCCGGGGCGGAGTCTTCCTGCCCATCGTCACGTTAAGCGTTCCGATCCTCGAACGCGGCCGGTTCAACGGCTTCGCCCTGGGGGCCGTGGACCTGAACAGCTTCAAAGGCGAGCTGGAACGAATAACGACGATGTGGGGATTGACGGCGGCGGTCCTCGACGAGCGTGACCAGGTCATCGCCGCCACGAGCGATGAGTTCCGACCCCTGCAAATCATGGACTGGCGGCAATCCAGCGAGCTGCGTCCCATGCAGGCCGGCATCTACCGGCTGCTGCCTCCGGTGCAGACCGCGAAATCCGCATTCGACCGCTGGAAAAATTCTTACTATGTCATGGAATCCCCGGTCGGGAAGAACATCCCCTGGAAGGTTCTTCTGGCCGCTCCCGTCGCGCCGTATCAGAAGCAGCTTTACGAAACAACGTATATCAACAACTTCTCCTTCATGCTTGTGGTCATCGCGGCGTCGATCGTCTTTTCCGTATTCTTGAGTCGAAGGCTGGTCTCCCCCTTCGAAAAACTGGAAAGCGTCACGACCGACCTCCCTTCCCGGATCGCGCTCGGGAAGACGATCGATTGGCCGGATTCCATCCTTTTCGAGATCCATTCCCTGGTCGGGAATTTCAAGGTCATGACCTCTTCGTTGACGCAGATGTTCCGCGAGCTGAATACCGCCAACGAATCCCTCCAGGATGAAATCGCCAACCATCGGCGCACCGAGGAATGCCTGGCCGACGAAAAGGAGCGGCTGTCCGTCACGCTCCTTAGCATCGGCGACGGCGTCATCAGCACCGATACGGACGGGAGGGTGGTCCTGGTCAACAAGGTCGCCGAGGAGCTGTTGGAAGTAACGCAGGACCAGGTCTTCGGCAGGCACCTGCCCGAGGTCTTCCGGACGTTCGATGCGAAAAATCCCGAGGAAGAAATACATCCCCTCCGGGATTCGTTTACACGGGGCAGCCGCCATGTCGTCACCGACGACGTGCTGCTCGTCTCACGGAACGGAGCGAAGCATATCGTCTCGACCAGTTTCGGGCCCATCCGGAACCGCGATGGGGGGATCGTCGGGGGGGCGCTGGTCTTCCGGGACAACACGGAACGCAGAAAAATAGAGGAGAAGCTGCAAAACGCGCAGAAACTAGAATCGATCGGCGTTCTCGCCGGGGGAATCGCCCATGATTTCAACAACCTGTTATCCGCCATCATCGGGAATATCTCCCTGGCCAAGGCCGGGCGGAGCGATGCGGTCGTCGAGCGATTGCAGGAAATCGAAACGGCGTCCATGCGGGCGAGGGACCTGACCCGGCAATTGCTGACCTTTTCCAAGGGGGGGGCGCCGATCCGGAAGACCGCATCGATATCCGAACTCATACGGGAATCCGCGACATTCGTCACACGGGGATCCAATGTCCGTTGCGCGTTCCATATCGCCTTGGACCTTCGGCCCGTCGAAGCCGATGAAGGGCAGCTTAGCCAGGTGATCAACAACCTGGTGATCAACGCCATGCAGGCGATGCCTGACGGCGGCGTCATCCGCATCATCGCCGAAAATATCCGCGCGGACGCGGCGCTCAACCGGATGGGGCTCCACGGGGACGTCGTGAAGGTCTCCGTGCACGACGACGGCCCCGGCATCCCGGCCGAGAACGTCCCGAAAATCTTCGATCCCTATTTTACGACGAAGGCGTCCGGAAGCGGCCTGGGGCTCGCCACGGTCTATTCGATCGTCAAGCGGCACGACGGACAGATCGAAATGGAATCCAGGTCCGGCGCGGGGACGACGTTTCATTGCTACCTTCCGGCCTCCGACAAGCCGGTGAGCGCAAACCCCGGGACGGACGAAATTTCCCGAAACGGCAAGGGAAAGATCCTGGTGATGGACGACGAGGATTTCATCCGGTCGGTTGCGGGGGACATGCTGAGCCATCTGGGATACGGCGTGGTCTGCGCCAAGGATGGCGCGGAAGCGATCGAGCTCTACGTAAAGGCGATCGAGGCCGGAAATCCCTTCGACGCCGTGATAATGGACCTGACTATACCCGGCGGGATGGGGGGCAAGGAAGCGATCGTACGAATGAAGGAAATCGATCCGGGAATCATGGCCATCGTTTCCAGCGGCTATTCGAACAATCCGATCCTTGCGGACCCCGCCAATTACGGCTTTGCCGGGATCGTCACGAAACCCTATACCTTGGAGGCATTGAGCGGCGCGGTCCGTAGCGTCCTCGGTTCGAAAATGCCGAACTGAGGAACCGGAGTCACATCAGGAGGGAGAGGACGGAGCGCTCGGCGAATTCGAGGGCGGACCGGGGGACGATGCCGAGGACCAGGACGACCGAGGCCGAGGCGAACAGGGCCAGCGAGAAGGCGAATCGCGGCGGGCGGGGGACCGGAACCTCCCCTTCCGCCGGCATCATGTACATGTAGACCACCAGCCGCAGGTAGTAGTAGATGGAGGCGGCGCTGTTCAGTACCCCGATGACCGCCAGCCAGATGTAGCCGTTCTTGATCGCCGCGCTGAAGAGGTAGAACTTCCCCACGAACCCGGCGGTCGGCGGGATCCCGCCCAGCGACACCAGGAAGAGGGTGAGCAGCCCTGCCAGCGCGGGATACTTGAATCCGATTCCGGCCAGGTTCTTTATGTCGTACCCCTCGTCCTCCTTCCGGGCTATGAGCATCACGACGCCGAAGGCGCCGATGTTCATGAACGCGTACACGAGCAGGTAGAACAGGGACGCCTGCCCTCCCAGCACGTCGCCGGAGACCAGCCCGACGAGTATATACCCCGCGTGCGCGATCGAGGAGTAGGCGAGCATCCTTTTGACGTTGTCCTGAAGGAGCGCCGAAAGGTTCCCCACGGTCATCGTCAGCACGGCGAGCACCCAGAGGACCTTCCACAGCACCGGCTGCAGCCCCCCGAAGGTCAGGAGCAGAACCCGGATCAGCGCCGCGAACGCCGCCGCCTTGACGGCCGCCGACATGAACGCCGTCACCACCGTCGGCGCCCCCTCGTAGGCGTCGGGCGTCCACATGTGGAACGGCACCAGCGACACCTTGAAGGCGAACCCCACCAGCAGCAGGCCGGCGCCCGCGAGGAACGTCGGGCTCGCGGCAAGGCGCGGGTCATAGAGCATGGAGGCGAGCGCCGGGAGCTTCGTGGTCCCCGTCGCGGCGTAAAGCAACGCGATCCCGTAAAGCAGGAACCCCGAGGCGAAAGCCCCGAGGAGGAAATATTTTAGCGCCCCCTCGATCGAGGACATGCGGTGCCGGTGGAAGCCGACCAGGACGTAGATCGGTATGGACAGGGTCTCCAGGCCCAGGAAGATCGTCATGAGGTCGTTCCCCTTGGCCATGAACATCATCCCGGACGTGGACAGCAGCAGCAGGGAGTAGAACTCCCCCTTGTGGGTCCCTTCCCACTCCGAGTACCCGGTGGCCATGAGCAGCGTGAGCGCGCAAGCCGACAAAATGACCATCTCGAAGAACGCGCCGAGCCCGTCGTGCACCACGGCCCCGGCGAACCCGCTTATTTTGCCGGGGCCCATCGCGAAGACGCAGAACAGGGATATGGCGATGCCGAAAATGCTCACGCCGCACAGGACCCGCTTGTTCTCCTCCGGAAGGATCAGGTCGGCGAACAGGACGGCGAGCGCGGTGGCCACGACGACGATTTCGGGAAGGATGCTGTGCAGTCCCGTGAGCAGCGCCTGGGCGTCTATGGCGATCGGCGGCATTTAAGCCCTCATTTCCCCGCGTCGATGTCGAAGTAACGGACCAGCAGCGGCTCGCCCGCCGGCCGGTCCGACAGCGCGGCCTGCCGCTTCGTCTCGATCCTTGCGACGGCCGCGGATACCGAGGCGTCCATCTTCCTTAAGAAAGTCTGCGGGTAGACACCGATCCAGAAGATCATCACGAGGAGCGGCAGCAGGTAGGCGATTTCCCGCCCGTTCAGGTCCGTCATGTGGCGGTTTTCCTCGTTGGTGATCTTCCCGAACATGACCCGCTGGAACATCCAGAGCATGTAGACCGCCGCAAGTATCACGCCCGAGGCGGCGAAAACCGTGAGCACCCTCGAGCTCTTGAACGCGCCCAGCAGTATGAGGAACTCTCCGACGAAGCCGTTGGTGCCCGGAAGCCCTATCGAGGAGAGAGTCACTATCATGAAGACCGCTGCGAAAAGCGGGGCGATCTTTGAGAGCCCGCCGAACTCCTCGATCAGGCGCGTATGGCGCCGCTCGTAGACGATCCCGACGATGAGGAAGAGCGCCCCGGTGGAGACGCCGTGGTTGACCATCTGGAGGATGCCCCCCTCGATCCCCTGGATGTTGAAGGCGAACAGCCCGAGCATCACGAATCCCAGGTGGGACACCGAGGAGTAGGCGACGAGCTTCTTCATGTCCTTCTGGACCATGGCCACCAGCGCCCCGTAGATTATCCCGACCACCGCCAGCCCGGAGATCACCGGCATCATGTCGACCGCGGCAACCGGGAACAGCGGCATGGCGAACCGCAGGAACCCGTACGTCCCCATCTTGAGAAGGACGGCCGCCAGGATGACCGATCCCGAGGTCGGCGCGTCAACGTGCGCGTCGGGCAGCCACGTGTGGAACGGGAACATCGGCACCTTGAAGGCGAACGCCAGCGCGAAGGCGGCGAACATCCAGAACTGGAGCTTTACGGGTATGTCTATCGCGTACATCCTGAGCAGGTCGGTGGAATAGGTCCCGGTGACCTGGTAGTGGTGAAAATATAGCGCGATGATTGCGACGAGCATCAGCACCGACCCGGCGAACGTGTAGAGGAAGAACTTGATGGCCGAATAGATGCGCCGCTCGCTCCCCCACACCCCTATGAGGAAGTACATGGGGATGAGCACCAGCTCCCAGAATATGTAGAACAGGAAGAGGTCGATCGCCAGGAACACCCCGACCATGCCGACTTCCAGGACCAGCATGAATATCATGAACTCCTTGACGTGCTTCTGGACCGCGTCGTAGGTGGAAAGGATCGCGATCGGCATCAGGAACGTCGTAAGCATCACGAGCCAAAGCGATATGCCGTCGACCCCCACGTGGTACTCGATGCCGTATGCGGGGATCCAGGGAGCCCGGACGACGAACTGCATCGCCGCCGTGGCGCCGTTGAAATCGAAAACCAGCGGCAGCGAAAGGAGGAACTCCACGAGCGTCACGCCGAACGCGGCGTTCTTGAGCAGCCTGCCGTCGTCCCTGGGCAGCAGGACCAGCAGCAGGGCCCCCGCCAGCGGGAGGAATATCAGCGCGGTCAGCAGGTTCGCCGTCAATGTGTCCACGATTCCCGTCATGCCCGCACGCTCCGCATGGGATCCCTTCCCGATCTAACGCGCAAGGAAGTAGCCGACGATTATTACCGCGCCGAGCAGCAGCGAGAAGGCGTAGTTGCCGACGACGCCGGTCTGCACGCGCCTTAGCCGGTCGCCCGACCCCCGCACCAGCGAGGCGACGCCGTTGACGATCCCGTCGATGAACGCCGCGTCGAACGCCCTCCACAGCCAGACCGATCCGTCCACGATCCTGCGGACGATGAATATGTCGTAGATCTCGTCCACGTAATACTTGTTATAGACCGCGTCGTAGAGCCCCGGCACGGCTTCCGCGATCTTCTTCGGCTTTTCGGTACGGGCGCGGTAGAGGTAATAGGCAAGCCCGATCCCGCAAAGCGCCACCGCCACCGATCCCGCCATGAGTCCCATCTCGAGCGCAACGGGATGGTGAGCGGCGCCGTGGGCGGCCGCCGCCCCGTGCGCGAAGACCGGCGCGAGCCACTCCTCGAAATAATTGTGCCCGCCGAGGACCTCGGGAATCCCGATCCAGCCGCCTGCGACCGAAAGGACGGCCAGCAGCATGAGCGGCACGGTCATCGAGAAGGGCGACTCGTGTACGTGCTTCTCGACATGCGGCTCCATGCGGGAAGCGCCGAAGAAGGTCATGAAGATCAGGCGGAACATGTAGAAGGCGGTGATCCCCGCCGCCAGCGCCCCGACCGCCCAAAGGGCGGGGTGCCCGTGCCCGGAGGAGAACGCCTTCCAGAGGATCTCGTCCTTGGAGAAGAAGCCCGACAGTCCGGGGATCCCCGCTATCGCCAGCGTCGCGACGAACATCGTCGTGAAGGTTATGGGCAGATGTTTTTTGAGGCTGCCCATCTTCCGCATGTCCTGCTCCCCGGAGAGTGCGTGGATCACCGAGCCCGATCCGAGGAAGAGGAGCGCCTTGAAGAAGGCGTGCGTCATGAGGTGGAAGATCCCGGCCGTGAACGCCCCGACCCCGCATGCGAGGAACATGTACCCGAGCTGGGAGACGGTCGAGTAGGCCAGCACGCGCTTGATGTCGTTCTGCGTGATGCCGATCGTGGCGGAGAAGATCGCCGTCGCCGCCCCCACCACCGCCACCACCGCCATCGACACGGGGGATAAAAGGTACAGCGCGTTCGACCGCGCGACCATGTAAACCCCCGCGGTTACCATCGTCGCCGCGTGGATCAGGGCGGAGACGGGCGTCGGGCCCTCCATGGCGTCGGGCAGCCAGACGTAGAGCGGGATCTGCGCCGACTTCCCCGTGGCGCCTATGAAGAAAAGGAGCGTGATCGCCGTTGCGATCTCGGTCGTCAGGATCCCGTTTGCCGACAACAGGGGGATCTTCGCGAAAACTTGGGTGTAGTCGAGCGTCCCGAACGTCCAGAACAGGAGGAACATGCCGAGAATGAACCCGAAATCGCCGATCCTGTTGACGATGAACGCCTTCTTCCCCGCGTCGGATGCGCTCTTCTTCTCGTACCAGTATCCGATCAGCAGGTACGAGCACAGCCCCACACCCTCCCACCCGACGAACATCACGAGGTAGTTGCTCCCGAGGACCAGGATGAGCATCGCGAAGGTGAAAAGGTTCAGGTATACGAAGTAACGGGCGAACGCCTTCTCGTGGGACATGTACCCTGCGGAGTAGACGTGGATCAGGAACCCGACGCCGGTGACGACCAGGATCATCACGGAGGAGAGCGGGTCTAGCTGCAGGGCCGCAGGGGCGGAAAAGCCTCCCGCCTGGATCCAGGGGAAGAGGACCTGGACGAATAGCCGGTCGTGCGGCGCCCTGGCGGCCAGCGCCATGACCGACAGCAGCGACACGACGAAGGCCGCCCCCACCACCGCCGGGCCGATGAATGCGACGAGCTTGCGATACGCCGGAGCGGCATGATGCCCGCCGTGCGCGTCTCCGTGCGAGCCCCCGTGCGCGGCCTCTGCGAGCAGCAGCGGGCGCTCGGAGAACAGGGCGATGGCGCCGTTAAGGATCACTCCCAGCAGGGGAAGCGCCGGAACGAGCCAAAGGAAATCCAGGATCCCGCTCACCATTTCAGCACGCTCAGCTCGGTGATGTCGATCGTCTCCTTGAGCCTGTATATGGCGATGAGGATGGCCAGCCCCACCGCCGCCTCGGCCGCGGCGACCGTCATAACCATGAACGCGAACACCGAGCCGGTGGGATCGCCCAGGTGCGAACCGACAGCGATGAAGGCGACGTTTACGCCGTTGAGCATGATCTCCACGCTCATAAGGATTATGAGCGCGTTCTTGCGCGCCACCACCCCCACCACGCCGATCCCGAACAGGATCCCGGAGAGCAGCAGGTATGCGGACGGTTCCATCATCATTCGTTCCCCGTCAGATCTTCTTTTTCGCCATCGCGATGGCCCCGATCACCGCGGCGAGAAGCAGCACCGAGGTGATCTCGAAAGCGAGCAGGTAATCGGTGAACAGCGCCCTGCCGACGGCCTCGACCGAGCCCGCGTCGGCGGCGGGCCCGGCCGGCAGGACGAACCGCCGGGCGAGCACGGCCCCCTCGAGGATCAGCAGCCCCGCGGCGACGACTCCCAGGACGCGCATCACGGTCGTCTTCTCCGCCGGGAGCCTGTTCTCCGGCACATTGATCAGCATGATGACGAATATGAAAAGGACCACGACCGCGCCTGCGTAAACGATTACCTGTATCGCGGCCAGGAAGTGGGCCTGCCGCAGCGCGAACAGCGCCGCCACCGCGAAAAGCGTCAGGATCAGGTAGAGGGCGGAGGACATCGGGTGCTTCCGCGTCACCACCATGATCGCGCCGCCCACTGCGATCGCGCCGAAAATGATGAACAGGATCTGTTCCATGGAGTCCTATTTCTCCAGCAGCCGGTCGATCGTGTAGATAAGCTTCTCCCGGGTGTCCTCCGGAGGCGTGTACCAGCCGGTGTCCATGCGTATCGCGTCCACCGGGCACGCCTCGACGCACTGCCCGCAGAAGATGCACCGAAGCATGTCTATGTCGAACCGCACCGGGTACTTCTCGATCTTCGGATCGGG
>DATBLU010000197.1:0-1969 GCA_036555205.1 Candidatus Deferrimicrobiaceae bacterium | reverse complement strand
GTGGTGGACAGCAGGCGGCCTCCTCGTCGTCGTCCTCCTGGTGTTCGGGGCATGGCGGCTTTCCCGCGAGATCCCCGACCGCCTGCGAATGGCGGAGGAGACGATCCGGGTGGAGGCCGCAAAGTACGGTCTTCGTGTTTCTTACACGAACCTGCGGTTCCATCTCCTTTACCCGCGTGTCTCGCTCGACAACCTTGCGGTCGTGGACGAACGGCCCGGGATCGAACTCCTCAGGGCTGAAAGCGTAGACGTTTCCCTTTCTCCGGGACGCCTGATTTCCGGCGATTCCCCGGTGTCCCGCATACGCCTGCGGAAGTTCATCGTCCACGCCGAGGACGCGAATCAGCCTTTGATCGATCGGATGCGCTCGGGAAAGCGGACCGGGCCGATGCCGGAAATCCTTCTTCTCGACGGAAAAATCCGGATCGGGCCGTTCGGAGCCGTCAAATCGTGGGAGGCGAGGATCCCGGAGCTGCGCGTGCGGGACGTCAAGTATCTCGGGACAAGGCTTTCCCTGCAGGCGGAAGGCGCATCCGGGGAGATCGAGTTCCCGGGCGGAGAAGCGTGGAAATGGCCGTTCGCCTCCCTGGATGCCGACCTGTTCGACCAGGAAGGCGTGATCCGCATTCGGAAGCTCCGCGCCTCGGGGCCGTCCGCCGCGGTCAGGCTCTCCGGCTTCATGGATCCCGCTAGGAGGTCCGGCGACGTCAAGCTGTCCGGCGACATCGACCTGGCGCGCTGGATTTCGGCGGGGGCCCCCTATTCGAGCCGGATCGGGAGGATCGCCGAGAACGGGACCCTGGATTTTTCCGCCGCGGTCGCGGGGAGCCTCGAAAATCCCGAAGGATCGGCGACGATAAGCCTGAAAAACGGCCGGTTACGCTGGAACACGGCCGCGGAGGTGGAACTCGCCGCTGCGGTGTCGAAGAGGAAGATAAGGTTGGAATCGCTTAAGGGGAAGCTCTGGGGAGGGATCCTTTCGGGCAGCGGAACATACGATATGGCATCAGGCCGTGGTGAAAGCAGGATATCCCTGGCGCGCGCGCAATTCGGGGCGGCCCCATGGAAGGAATGGGGGTTTCCCTGGCGTCCCGCGGGCACTGGAGACGCCGAAATTGCCATTTCCGGGAACATCGGGGAAAAGGTCCACGCGGCGTTCTCCTGGAAGAACCCGGCGGGATTGGAGCCTGCGGACGCGGGCAGGAGCCCTGCGGCGATCCTGCGCCTTCCTCTGGCGGCGACCGCTGCCGGCGATTATTATCCGGACGGCCGGGTCGCGATCCAGTCGCTTCAGCTGCGCGCCGGGGATTTAGCGCTTTCGGGCGCGGGGGAAGTACATTTGCAGGAGAAGAGCCTCCGCGTTGCGGGTGAGTTCTCCGCCCCGAAGGGGAAGGCATCGGATTACGGGTTGGAAACCCCCTTGTCGTGGGCGGGTCTTGCCGGCAGGTGGGAGGCCGGCGGTCCGTTTTCCGGGCCGCTGGTTTCCGTCCGGCTGGAAGCGCATTCCCTCACCGCCGGTGCGTTTCCGCCTGTCCCTCTTGTGGTCAAGCTGGAGGGGGATCCGGCCGATGTGCTGCATTTCGTGGCCGACGTCCCCGCGCCGGTCGCCAAGGCCACCGCCACCGGCACGTTTACCGGCCCGTGGTCCGACGAGCCCTTCTCGGTCGATGCCGCCGTCGCCGTGCGCGACGTAGATTTTTCCGAAGCGTCCCGCTGGGTCGGGGCGGCGCTTGGCGCGCCCGGGGCGAAACAGGCCGACGCGGTGCGATACCTGGCGGGGCTGGCGGGATCGGGGACCGGCGACCTCCGGATCTTCGTCTCCCGGGGAGAGTACTCCGTCGCGGGGTCGCTTCGTTCCCCCGAGCTTCGGCTCAAGGGAGTCAAGATTCGCAGGCTGTCGGCGGATGGCGAGTGGAACCGTTCCGCGTCCGGAGAATCCTGGAACGCGACTCTCGACGGGGAAACCGGA
>DATBLU010000195.1:0-4889 GCA_036555205.1 Candidatus Deferrimicrobiaceae bacterium | reverse complement strand
GGTTCCGGGATACGAGGGGACACCCCTCGTCCGACGCTTCACGAAGCTCCACCTGAAGCGGCACCTCGCCGAGGAATCGCAGCCCCATCTCCCGGCACGCCTCCTCCGCCCCGCCGTGTCCGAAGATCTCGCTCCTGCCCGTGCAGTGGGGGCACAGGAAGTAGCTCATGTTCTCGATCACCCCCAGGATTGGGACCCCGACCTTCTCGAACATCCGGACCGCCTTCTTAACGTCGATAAGCGCAAGGTCCTGCGGCGTCGTCACGACGATCGCCCCGGCGACCGGGGTCATCTGGACGAGCGAAAGCTGCACATCCCCCGTGCCCGGGGGGAGGTCGATTACCAGGTAGTCCAACTCCCCCCACTTCGTGCCGTGGAGGAACTGCTCGAGAGCCTTCATAAGCAAGGGGCCCCGCCATATGACGGGGGAGTCGTCCTCGAGCATGAACCCTATGGACAGCACCTTCATGCCGTCGCGCTCCGCCGGGATTATCATGTCGTCCTCGCCCGTCAACTGGTATCCCTTGAGCGACATGAGCGTCGGGATCGAGGGGCCGTATATGTCGGCGTCCAGCAGCCCCACGCGGGCGCCCGTCCGCTGCAGCGCCACCGCGATGTTCACGCTCATCGTGGACTTGCCGACCCCTCCCTTTCCCGACGCAACCGCGATGATGTTCCGCACTCCGGGGATGGGGCGCCTGCCTTCCATCGGGTCTTTCGCCGCCCGCACGTCCGCGGAAACGCGCACGTCCGCGGATGAGACGCCGGGGATCGCCTTGACGGCCGCTTCCACGGCCGCCGTGATTTCCGATTTCTTCGGGCAGGCGGGGGTGGTCAGCACCAGATCCAGGGAAACGTCGCCCCCCGACACCGCAACGTTCCGGATCATGTTCAACGTCACCAGGTCCTTCCCCAGCTCCGGGTCCATCACTTTGCCAAGCGCCGAAAGGACCCCTTCCGGGGTAACGCCGCCAGCCGCCTGCTTCCGGCCGAAAATGCCCATGTAATTCTCCTTCGCTCCGTATTGTCGCCACCCTACCGCCGCGCGGGGCAAGGCGCCTTGACCCTCATCAAGCGCGGGATTTTTCCTTTGGAGCCGTCCCCAAGCTTCGATTATAGTCACAACGATGTCCCCATCCTCCCGGAAACAGATGGGTCGCGCGGCGGCCCTCATGATGGCGTCCGTTTTCTTAAGCCGCATAATGGGCTATGCGCGGGACGCGGTCATAGCATACCGCCACGGGGCCACGACCGAGACCGACGCATACTTCGCCGCGTTCACGATACCCGATTTCCTCAACTACCTCCTGGCAGGCGGCTCCCTTTCGATCACGTTCATCCCGATCTTCGCGCGATACCTCGCCGAAGGAAAGGAGGAGGACGGGCACCGTTCCTTCTCGACGATCGCCACCATCATGGGCGTCGCCATGGTCTTCTTCGTGATCCTCGGGGAATTCCTCGCGGAGCGTTTGATCCCCCTTATCGCACCGGGATTCCCCCCGGACCAGATCGCCCTCGCCGCGCGGCTGACGCGCATCGTGCTGCCCGCGCAGATCTTCTTCTACCTTGGAGGGCTGCTGATGGCCGTCCAGTTCGCCCATAACAGGTTTTTGCTGCCGGCCACCGCGCCGCTGATCTATAACGCGGGGATCATCGCCGGGGGGCTTGCCCTGGGACCTTTCGTCGGAATGGCCGGCTTCGCCTGGGGAGTTCTCGCCGGCTCGTTCCTCGGAAATTTCGCCGTCCAGTTATACGGGGCGCGCAAATCGGGCCTCAAATTCTTCCCGCGCATGGATTTCGCCGATCCTGGATTCCGTGAGTTCGTCCGGCTGTCGATACCGATCATGCTCGGGTTTTCCCTGGTGGTCGTAGACGAGTGGATGACCCGGATCTTCGGTTCGTTCCTCCTGGCGGGGGCGATCACCTGGCTCAACAACGCACGGCGGCTGATGCAGGTGCCCGTCGGCATCTTCGGCCAGGCCTCGGGGGTGGCGTCCTACCCGTTCCTTTCCGCGCAGGCCGCCAGGGGGGAAAAGGAGGCGATGTGGGAAACGCTGTCGGCGACGCTGCGATGGGTCTTTTTCGTCTCCTGCGCGGCGGCCGCCGTTACCGGCGTCCTTTCGCGGGAGGTCGTGCTGGCCGTATTCAAGCGCGGGGCGTTCACCATCGACGATACGATTTCGACCGCCTCGGCCCTGGCCGCCTTCTCCATCGGAATTCCGTTCTGGTGCGGACAGGCGATCGCCTCGCGGGGCTTCTTCGCGCTCAAGGACACCTGGACCCCCACGCTGGTCGGAACCGGCGCGTGGCTGCTCAGCCTGCCCGCCTACTATTTCCTCCGCCAGAAACTGGGCGTCTTCGGTCTGGCGCTCGCCAGCAGCATCGGCATATTCCTCCACGCTACGGCGCTCTACGGCATCCTCATGTGGAAGACCGTCGGCAGGAAGGGGCTGGGGCAGGCCCTCGAGTACTCGAGGATGGCCGTGTCGGGGATCGTCGCCGCCCTTGCCGGCTCGTACGCGATGGGGATTTCATCCAGGTGGGTTTCCTGGGAAACGCTTCCGGGCGCGCTTGTCCGCTTCGCCGCCGGAGGCGCTGTTATCGCGGCTGCGTACTTCCTGTGCGCGCTCCTGCTGGGAAGCTCAACGGCCGGGTCTATCAAGCGTAGACGCGACGTATTCCATCCGCCCGCCGACTAGAGGCGCATCCAGGTGCCGCCGCCTGACAGGGCGCGACGAAGCTCATCCTTGTCGACCAGGTTGAACCCGACGTTGCAGCTCCTTCGGCCGAACAGCGACTTGGTCCCCCCGACGATCGGAACCCGGGCGAGCTCTATCCTGCGGGGCTTGATGCCGATCACCTTTTTCCCCCACTGGCGGATCGAGAAGAGCAGAAGTCCTGCCCAGACCTTTTTCGCCCTGCCGTCGCACACCACGCCCACGATCCGGACCGGCTCCCCGCTGCCGGGGCCCATGTGCAGCCGCACTTCCGCCAGCGCCTTCGCCGTTGAGCGGGCGACGACGACCGCGTAGCCGTTTTCGCCGGCCATCCGTTCCATCTCTTCCTGGGCCTCGCGGGCCAGGCAAAAAGGAAGCAGCAGTATTTTTCGCATTTGCGGACTTTCCGGACCCCGCCTAGAATATCCCGATCATATCCCGATTTCCCCGCTGCGAGGACGGATGATTCACGGGATCACAAACCGGTTATGGCTGATCGAAGGCGGCAAGGGCGGCCGGTACCCTTATGCCCATTCGCTCTATCTTCGCGACGGGGGCGGAGTGCTGTTCGACTGCGGATCCGACCTCGAGGACATCCTGCGCCTGAAGAAGGAAGCGGGATTGAGGATCGTCGTGATGACCCATTACCACGAGGACCATTTCCTCTTCCTCCACGCGCTGCCTGAAGTGGAGGTGTGGTCATCGGGCGAGGACGCCCCGCCGCTGGAGTCCTTCGATGTCCTGCTGGACCGTTACGGGGTCGCCGGGTCGGAGTGGGAACCCTTCTTCCGTATCCTGCTGTCGGAGAAGTTCTCCTACAAGCCGCGCCGGGTCGCCCGGCGGATCGGCGACCGGGAGCGCATGCGTTTCGGCGGCACCGAAGCGATCGCCGTGATCGCGCCCGGGCACACCCCTGGCCACATGTGCATCCTGTTCCCGTCCGAAGGTGTCCTGTTGCTCGCCGACTACGACCTCACGGATTTCGGCCCATGGTACGGCGACAAGCCCGGCAGCATCGAGGAGTTCCGCCGATCCGCGAAGATGCTCGCGGAAATCGGCGCCGCCAGCAACGTCGCCTCCCACGAGGTCCCCGTCCACCGGGGAAACATAGGGCCGAAGATGGACGCGTACCTTTCCCGCATCGACCGGCGGGAAGAGGCCCTGCGGGATTTCCTTCGGCAGCCGCGCACACGGCGGGAGATCATCGACCGCCGGATCGTCTACGGAGAGGGGCGCCCGGGCCCGTGGTTCGACTACGGCGAGTGGGCGCTGCTATCGAAACACATCGAGGGGATGCTTGCGAGGGGGGAGGCGTCCCGCGAGGGGGACCTCTACGTAATTATTTGAATTTCAACGCCGCGTTAAGCTCGCGGCAGACCTTCGCCGGATCCAGCCCCTTGTGCCATGACGTGTACACGATCGTCTCACGCTGGTTGGAGCGGCACTGAAGGCACTCCGCCCCGAAGAGCTCCTTGATCTTCCCCCGGACGGCCGGATATTCCTTCAGGATCTCCCCCACTATCATCTCCGGCCTGATGGGTCCCTCTCCGCTCATTTTCCCTTCCCCCCGCGCCCTTTTTTCCTTTCCATTATAGCAGGGGCCTCGCCCGCGGACCGGACGTTAAGGATATAGTATGTCGCCGAGCCGAAGGCGACGACTTCGCCCGCCTCGTTGCGGATTTCCGACGCACCCACCGCGATCGTCCTTCCCAGCCTCAGGATGTTCCCGTGCGCGGTCACCGTCCCTTCAGGCACAGGCTTCAGGAAATTGACCTTGTACTCGACGGTGGTCATCTTCGACGACAGCGGCATCACGCTGCGCAGCGCCGTGGCCACCGACATGTCGACCAGCGCCCCCATCGCGCCGCCGTGCAGCGTCCCCGCCGAGTTCCTGAGCACCGGCCTGACCCGGCACTCCATCACGCTCCTGCCGCTTCCGGAGGACACCAGCCGCATCCCCATGAGCCGGACGAAGGGAAACGCGTTCACCCGCTCCCTGTAAAACCTCTCGTCAAAAGTCTTCATTATGCCTCCGGCGCTAGGCCCGGTCGTAGTGCGAGAATTTCATCAGGTACGTGCCCCTCCCCTGCGACAGCGACCGGAGCGCCGTCACGTACCCGAACATTTCCTTCAGCGGCACCTGGGCGGTGAGCAGGCTCGCCTCCTGACGCC
>DATBLU010000213.1:0-12634 GCA_036555205.1 Candidatus Deferrimicrobiaceae bacterium | reverse complement strand
AAGACTGGCGCGCCCTGAGGGACTCGAACCCCCAACCTTCTGATCCGAAGTCAGAAGCTCTATCCGTTGAGCTAAGGGCGCGCGGGCGGGATGATCAGGACCCCTGGCATCCGCCGGGGAGGCAGCAATCCGAAGCTGATGCGGGCAGCTGCGAGAAGTGCGCCGTCACGATCCGCGGCCCGTCGCCGGAGGTCGAAACCCACAACGTGGCGCGGATGAGGGCTTCGGATATCCCCTCTTCTTCGTCGGTCTCAGCCAGCTTCTGGATCGCGTGAACCACCGCGAAATCGTCGAACCGGTCGCAGCGCAGCAACTCGAACGACATCTCCGCCGTGGCGTCGAAGGCTGCCTCCAGGACCGCCCCGTACGTATCCCCGTCAAAGAGAACGCCGGCATAATCCTCGAATACCCCGAACCGGATGTCGTCCAGGGCGAAAAAGGACCGCAATGCCTCGGGGTCCCTGGCATTGTAGGCATCTGCGTATTGCGCCAGGAATATCTGCGGATCGAATTCCATAGAGAGGCATTATCACATTTTTTTCCGTTATAGTAAGAAGTTAATGGAAAATCGTCCCCCGACAGGATGGCACGGAGCGCTTCTGCACGTAGACCTTTCCACGGGGAAGAGCCGGACCGAAAAAATCCCCCGCGACCTTCTTCTCGGTTACCTGGGCGGAAGGGGACTCGGGGTGCGGCTCCTCCGCGAAGGGCATGGCCTCGATCCTTTTCACCCCGCAATGCCCTTGATCTTCGCGGCAGGCCCGTTGTGCGGCACATCCGCTCCGGCCGCGGCAAGGATGGCCGCCGTGTCCCGGTCTCCCCTCACCGGGACCGTCTTCGGCTGGTCCGCCGGGGGCCGGTTCCCCCACCGGCTCAAGGCTGCCGGGTTCGACGCATTGCGCATCGTAGGGAAAAGCCCCCGTCCGGTCGCGGTAGCCGTCACGCCTGGAGGGGCGGAGATCATGCCCGCGGATTCCCTGTGGGGAAAGACGGCCGACGAGACGATCAGCGCCCTCGCTTGCCGCGGAAGCGTAGCGGCGATCGGACCCGCCGGCGAGAACGGCGTCCTGTTCGCCGCGATCCTGACGGCCGAGGAGAACGCAACCTGCCGCGGCGGCCTTGGCGCGGTCATGGGCGGGAAAAACCTGAAGGCGATTACGGCGGACGGAGACAAGCCCGTTCGCATCGCCGACAGGGCCCGTTTCCTGCGCGCGCGGCGCGACGTCATGCGCCTGTTCCGCGCCTCCCCGGTCCTGTTCGGCGATCTCGGGATCGGGGAATACGGAACTCCGGCGTTCGTCGACCTGATCAGCCGGCGCCGCATGACCCCCACTGAAAATTTCCGCAGGACATTCTTCGAGAGTTCGGGGAACCATTCGGCGTCCGCCATACGCAAGACCTTCGGGGCGAAGAAGGACGGCTGTTTCGGATGCCCCGTCAGGTGCCTCAAAAGGGACAGGGACGGGTTGCTGCTTCCGGAATACGATGCCGTCTCCCACTTCGGAGCGCTGAACGGAGTGGACGACATCCGGGCAGTAGTCCGATCGAACTCGTTGTGCAGCAAGCTGGGCATGGACCCCGTCTCCGCGGCGGCCACCCTGGCGGCCTGGGGGGAGAGCAGGGGCCGGTTCGTGGGGGCGAAGGACATGGAAGCGCTTCTCACGGAAATCGCCTGGCGGCGGGGGGACGGCGATCTGCTGGCTCAGGGCTCGCGCCGGATGGCCGAGGCGTTGGGAAGCCCCGCCATTTCAATGAGCGTCAAGTCACTGGAGCTGCCGGCCTTCGACCCGCGCGGCGCGTACGGTACCGCGCTGGCTTACTGCACGAGCAACAGGGGAGGCTGTTACCACGACGCCTACCCCGTCTCCCACGAAATCCTTCGCAAGCCCGTGGCGACGGACCGCTTCTCCTTCTCCGGAAAGGCGCGCATCGTAAAAATCTCCGAGGATGCGAACGCCGCAGCGGATTCACTGGCCGCCTGCAGGTTCTCCTTCCTCGGCGCGACGCTCGAAGAGTACGCCGAGCTCCTCTCGGCCGCCACCGGAGTGGAGGCCGCGCCGCGGTCGCTCATGGAGACGGGCGAGCGCATCTACCTGACGGAACGCTTCTACAATTGCTCGAACGGATTCGATGCAAGGGACGACCGCCTGCCGGAACGGTTCTTCCGGGAGCCTGGCTCCGGCGGGGAAGGGATCGATATTCCTCCCGTCGACAAGAAAAGGTTCGAAGAAGAACTTGGGAAGTATTACAGGATACGGGGGCTTACTCCTTCGGGGACTTTCCCCGATCCGGGCTTCCTTTCGAGTCTGCCGTGAGGGACCAGGTCTCGAAATACTCCGGAAAGCTCCTGGCGGACAGGTCCGCGCTCCCCGGACACCTCGCGTTCGCGGCGCATGACGACGCGCTCCTGTCGGACGGGAACCCCGCATTGGCGCGCCTGTGCGAGGAAACGCTGTCATCCATCGGCTGCCTCGGGCTGGTGGCGGCCCGCCCTTCCCTGCCCTTCGCCGAATTCCTGGTTCGCCGGGCCAGGGCCGGAGAGAACAGAATAGTCCCTTCCGACACGGAGACCCGCACGTTCCTGCACGACATCCCGTTCCTGCGCAGCGAGGAGCTCGGGGACGACGCCCCCGCGCGCATCGCCGGCCTGCTGGGGAAGCGCAAGGGTGTCATCGCGGAAGGATTGGGGATCGTCGCCGCCGGTCCGCTTACCGTCGAGCAGGCGTACGTCAACTACTCCTCCATTTTCCACGCGACCTTCGTCAAGTACCTGCTGGATCTCCTCGCCGACGGCTTTCTCGTCCCCGGAGAGAAGGAGGCGTTCGCGTCGTTCCGCCGCGGCTGGCTGCGCCCGCTTTCCGCCGAAGGCCTCGCCTTCCGAAGCGGCCCCATGGAGGATCCGCAGGACATCCTCGCAGAAGCCGCCGCCGTAGGGCGTTACGCCGTGGAGCGCGGGCTGGCGGACTCCATATTCGGCAACCTGTCCTGCCGCGCGGGCGGCACTATTTACATCTCCAGGACGGCGGCCGGCCTAGACGATCTGGCCGGCAACATGGACCAGGTCCCCATGGACGGCTCCTCCACGGCGGGGATCACCGCCTCAAGCGAGCTTAAAGCCCACCGGCTGATCTACGAGAACAGCGGGGCGCGGACCATCCTTCACGGCCATCCAAGGTTCTCAGTCGCCATGAGCATGCTCTGCGACGAGGCCGGCTGCCCCGTCAAGGACTGCTGGAAGGACTGCGAAAGGGTGCGGCTGCTGGGGGACACGCCGGTGGTCGCAGGCGAGCCGGGCGCCGGGGGACTTGCCGTGCGGGTCCCGCCGGCGATCGCCTCCCCGGGAAAGGCCGTTGTATACGGCCACGGCGTATTCACCCTGGGACGGACCGACTTCGCCGAGGCCTTCAGGTCCATGATCGCCGTCGAGAACTGGTGCAGGCGGGAATACTTCCGGCGTTTCGACGCGTTGCTTCCGGCATGAAATCACTGTTTTCCGTATTCCGAAGTCCCCGCCTGTTCTGGGTCCTCCTGCTTGGGTTCTCATCGGGGATCCCTCTCGCGCTGACCGGGACGACCCTCCAGGCATGGATGGCGACGGAGAAGATAGACCTTGCGGTCATCGGGGTGTTCTCCCTTGTCGGACTGCCTTACACCGTAAAATACCTTTGGGCGCCGGTCATGGACCGGTTCGTCCCGCCGTTCCTCGGGAGGCGGCGCGGCTGGATGCTGGTCACCCAGCTCGGCCTTGTTATGGCGATTTCCGCGATGGCGTTTTCCGACCCCGCGGGGGCGACCGGCCTTTTTGCGGTCCTGGCGTTGCTGGTGTCCTTCTCAAGCGCCAGCCAGGATGTCGTCATCGACGCCTACCGCACCGAGGTCCTCGAGCCCATAGAGCTTGGCCCCGGCGCGGGAGTGCACATCCTGGGGTACCGGATCGCTATGCTCACCTCCGGCGCGATCGCGCTCATCCTGGCGGACAGGCTCCCATGGAAGACCGTATACCTGCTGATGGCGGGCTCGGTGCTGGTCGGCGTCATCGCCTCCCTTTTCTCCCCCGAGCCGCAGTTGAAGGAGAAACCGCCGGCGAGCCTCAAGGAAGCCGTGGCGGAGCCGTTCGTCGAATTCCTGGCGCGGCCGGGCGCGATCGGGATACTGGCGTTCGTGATCCTTTACAAGCTGGACGTCGTGATGGCGACGGCGCTCACGACCCCGTTCATGCTCGAGCTGGGATTCACCAAGACCGACATCGGGGCCGTCACCAAGGGATTCGGCATGGCCGCCACGATCGTGGGAACGCTTGCCGGGGGCGCCTACGTGGCGAGGGCGGGAATGCTGTCCTCGCTCTGGCTCTTCGGGATCCTGCAGTCTGTGTCCACGCTGGCGTTCCTGGCGCTCGCGCGCCTCGGTCATCACTACCCGATGATGGTGGCGGCGATAGGGCTGGAGAACCTCTGCAGCGGGATGGGTACTGCGGCATACGCCGCGTTTCTCATGAGCCTTTGCGACAAGCGGTTCACGGCGACCCAGTACGCGCTCCTCACCAGCCTGATGGCGCTGTCCCGCGTGATCGTCGGGGCGCCGACGGGATACCTTGCCAAGACGTTCGGGTGGGAGGTCTACTTCCTGATCAGCATGCTCGCGGCGGTTCCGGGGCTCCTCCTGCTGCTCCGGTACGAGAGGTGGACCGTGCCTTCCTTCAAACCTTCTGTCGATGGACGATGAGGCCGTGGGTGGGATCGTAAGGGGACACGCCGACGGTGACCTTGTCCCCGACTATTACCCGGATCTTGAACCGCTTCATGTTTCCGCTGAGTTTCGCCGAAAGCGTCATCCCGTTCTCCAGGGTGACGATATACGTCCCGCCGCCCCTTGCCGCGGTGACCGTACCCTCCAGCTTCGCCAGATCCTCTTTCGCCAACGCGCTCTCCTTATGGCGCACACTCTACCATTATATTCCCTTGCGGGGGATCAAATTAACGGTCGGACGAGGCGGACGGGGCCGGCCTCAATGATCTGAAAACCGCCTCGGTTTCGGGCGAGGGGGCCGCCCCGAGGTAGTTGGAGAGGATCTTCCTGCAGCGCTCGTAGACCGCAATCGCCTCGGAGCCCCGGCCCAGCCGGATGAGGCAGGCCATCAGGCGGCGGTAAAACTCTTCAGCCATATCGTCGACTTCAAGCCCCTTCCTGTAGCAGTTAGCGGCCTTCTCCCACTGTCCTGCGCCTTCCCAATGCCGCCCCAGTTCCCCCACGCAACGCTGGAACTTGCTGCGCAGCCGCTCACGGAGCGGCAGTATCCAGGAGGACGCGGCCTCCCCCGCCAGGAAGTACCCTTCGTACAGCGCTATCGACTTCTCGGAAAGACGCACGGCATTTTCACGGCCGGCCCCCCGCGTTCCATCCCGCCATGCATTCTCGGCCTTCGCGAACACGCGCTCGAAGGCCCAGGCATCGACCCAGCAGTACCGGTTGTCCAGCGTGAGCCGGCCTTCGCGCAGCGGGATCGCCTTTTCGCTGCCTACAAGGTTCCTAAGACGGTACAACGTGGTGGCGAAGGACTGGTGGGCCAGGTCCCCGTCGGCTTCCGGCCACAGGACATCGGTCATCTGCCCTTCGATGACCTCCTTCCCCCCGAGGGCGATCAGCGCCTTGATCATCATCAGTGGCTTTTGCCTGACCTTGCGCGAGAACTGCAGCGGCTTCCCCTCCTTTACAACGGCGAATCGTCCGAGCGTGTAGACCTTGAGCGGCCACGGCCAGTTCTCCACGTCGAGCCGCGCATCGTCCGGAACGAGTCCGTTCCTTCTGATGAGGTCCTGGGCATAACGGCCCTCGATCCCCGCCTCGAGGGCGGCGGCGACGACGCTTTCCATCACCCCGGGTCCCCACATGTACAGGTTGACGTATCCCTTTTCACGGCCTAGCTTCATGCCTTTGCGGAGCGCCTCCCGCGCGGAATCCTCTTCCCCCTTCCGAATGAAAAAGAACGCTTCCGCAAGCAGGCATGCGAACTCGGTGTAATCGTTCCGGCTGCGCAGTCCGATCCGGCGGGCCCGCGACAGGTGCCTGGCCGCCGAATAGTCCTCCCCGAACTCGTGGAACAGGAAGGCCCTCTGCAGGTGCGCCAGGTGCAGGGTCCACGGGTTTCCGACGTTCTCGCACAATTTCAGCCCCTGCTTCGAGTGAAGCGATGCCTGCGCCAGGTCGCCGCGGCGCATGGCCTCCCAGCCCGCGGCATAATGGTAGAAGCTCGCTTCCCACGGTTTCGCCGTGCCCAGCGACGACGCCATTTTCTTAAGGAATTTTTTCGCTCCCGCCGGGTCTCCCGACTTGAGCGAGCAGAGAGCGCCCTGCCCCATAAGCAGGTAATCCATGACGTGGATCCCGCTCGCCTCGGCAAGCTCCAGCCCTTCCGAGACGGCCTTTCGGCAGCTGTCGTACTTCGACGCCAGGTTGGCGTGCGCCGCCTCCACCCAGCTGACGGTGAGCCGGGCAAGCGGGGAAACGTCTTGGCGCTGCAGCAGCTCCCTCAGCAGGTCTATGACGATCTCCAGCTGTTGAAGCTCGCCGCCGCCGTAATGGTAGCAGGCGAGGTTGACGAGAGCGTCGGTTTTCACGGAAATTTCCCCGGTCTTCCGGGCGATGGCAAGTGCGCGCTTCGCCCACGCCTCCATGTCGGATACGGAGGGCGGCCGCCGAAGCGAAAGCGCCCGGATGACGCTGCACGTGAGGCGGGCCTCGATTTCCTCGGACGGAAATTCCGGGAAGTCGGATAGGAGCGCGTCGAGGTCGGAGAACCATCCGTCCAGCGGCTTGAGGCCCTCGTACCCGTACATTATCGCCTCCCCCGCCCCGGCAAAGGACAGGAACACTCCTGCCGCGTCCCGCCGCTCCCGGAAAATCCGGAAGGACTCCTCGAATCGTTTCCGGCTCTCCCCGGGATGCGACGGGAGTCGACATGCCCCGAGCCAGTAAAGCATCCACGGATCGCTCCCGATCGACTCGATGGGCATGATATTCAGCCATTCCCCGAGCGTCTGGTTCCTTCCCTGCCCGAGGAGTGCGGAGGCATGTTTGCGGATCATGCGCGCAAGACCCTCCCAATCGGAGGATTCGCGGAGAAACGCGACAGCGTCCTCCGCCTGCCCGGAATCCTCCAGGATCTCCGCGGCCGCCCGCCGGATCCGGGGTACGGCCTCCTGGGGAAACGCGATCGCCGCGTAGGAAAGGAGAAACTCCCGGAACAGCGAGTGGTACTCGTACACGGGCTCGGCGAGCTGGTGCTTTTGAGTGAAGTAATTGTGCCGGCTAAGGAAAGAAAGGATCTCTCCCGCGCGCTTCTGGCCGGTCAACCGCTCCGCCATCCTGGCGGTCATCCTGGGAAGATACGCGCTCGCAAGCAGGAATTCCCGGATGTCCGGGGCGGCTTTCTCCAAAACCTCGCATGCGAAGTAATCGAAGATCTCCTCGGGGGCGTGGGTGGAGAGCTTCAGGGGGTCGCCCACCTCCGTCCCGGGCTTCGCAAGGAGAAGCACCAGCCCGGCAGCCCAGCCGTCCGTCCTCCGGTGCAGGTTCCGGACCGTTTCCGCCCGCTGTTTCCCTTTCCACCTGAGGCGGGCAATCCCTTCCGCCTCCGCGGGCGACAAGCGCAGCTCCTTCCATCCGATCACCTCCAGCTGGCGATGGGCCCGAAGGCGGGCGAAAACGGGTGGGGGGTCGCTCCGGCTGAGCAGGATGGCGCTCACTCCTTCGGGAAGGCAGGACAGCCCGTCGCGGATCACCTCGTGAAACAGCGAACCCGCGGGGACTTGCTGGCAGTTGTCGAACACCAGGACGGATCCGGGCCTCAAGCGGGCGTAAAGTCCCTCGAAGTACCGACGGGTAAATTCTGCTATGCCCGGGATGTTTTCGGGGGCCAGCAGCGGCAGCGGGCGGCGGTTTCGAGGCGCCGCCCGCTGCGCCGCCAATCCCATGTAGTAAAAGAACGTCGCGACGTCGGCGTCGCCCTCGTCTACCTGGTACCAGATGCAGGGAAGATCACGTGTGTCGAGGTAGCTGCCGACGAGGGTGGTCTTGCCGGATCCCGGCGGACCCGATACCCATGCGACCTTCCGTTTGCGGCAGTCGTCAAGCAGGCGGAACAGTCTTTTCCGGGGAAAGCATCCCGAAAGGACGGGGCGGTTGATCTTGGCGATGGGCGGCGGTTTCTGCCTCATTTGAAAAAAACTATACCGGACATCCGGAGCCTGCAGAAGCGGAAGTTGCCGTGAAGATCACGATCAGGAAACGCCACCCTTTCGTCCGCCTGTTTTTCGATCGCTCGTCGAGGAGTCGCCGATCACCTTCTGGCAGTCGATGCATTTCCAGTAGATCGTTTCCGGAAGATGCCTGTCCCGGAAGACATGGATCGTGCATCTCTCGCCGCAGAACATGCAGACGAGCGTCACATCGGTCAGATAATCCTCTTCCATCCGATCTTCCGTGTGCATGAAAATGGCTCGCCCCTCCCTTCAGCTGCCTGCCACAATGACACACGGGAGATGACAGATTGATTACAGTTCGCGGGGGATTAACGTGCAACAGCGGCATCCCATGAAGCCGGAAGATCAAGGAGTCACGGCAATTGCCGTAACCCCTTGACTTTTATAATGTTACATGGACAAGTAATAAACTGCCTCCGACTGTCAATCACCGGGCACGAAACCGACCGGGAACGGGAACTCGGTGCCGCGCAGCTCTTCCTCCGCAGGAAGAACGCCGGTCTCGACAGGTTCCTGTATCCCGTACTCGGTCATCATGGATTCCGGCACGAAACCGACCGGGAACGGGAACTCGGTGCCGCGCAATTCCTCCTTTTCCCACCCCGGTGCCATCGAGTTCAATTCCGAGCCTGCCGTCCGGATCATCCCCGTCGAAGCGAAGAGGAGTGAACCCAGCGTCATGAGAGACACAAGTATTATCTTTTTCATATACTTGCCCTCCTTTCGGCCGTGTCGGGTCTATAGAAAAGTGGACGGATATCCTTAAGTAAATTATACCCCTTCCCCGCTTTTTAAAGCATTCGACTTGGATAATCGTCGGCGCCCACGGAAGGAAAAATCGCTATATATATTTGATAAATATAAATAATTTGCGTGCTTGACGAACGTACGGGGCGGGCATATGAATAAATTATGACCCGCCTCCATCATGAAGGCGTGGCGCCGGCATCTTACGGAGCGAGGGAGCGAGGGGCCCCCTCCGTGCAGCAGACCATCCCCCCATCTGATACGGAAGGAAAAGAATTTCGAAAGGATTGCCCAAATGCGGGAGAGGAACGGATTTCGATACATAATCAAGGTATTCGAGGCGCAGTGGGACCGGATGCACGACGAGACGGTCAAGCCGTTCTTCGAGCAGCTCAAGCGCGACACCGAGGAGACATACTCAAGGAGGAACGGGCCGAAGCGGGACCGTCCGGGGCACGATGCGCTGTTCAGCTACATAGTTTTCCAGAACGCGGAAGGCCTGAGGTCGGCCCTTAACGGGCACGACCAGGGCGCCGACAATCGCGCGAAGATCGCCTATTTCGCGTGCCACGGCAAGCGGGGATCCATAAGCGCGGTTCAGGACATCGGCCGCACGCGGCTAAAGAACATCCTCGCCCCGCTCACCAGCTACGACGGCCTGTATTTCGGCGCATGCGATTTCGTCAACCGGAAAACGGCCGAGGTCCTGCTCGGGGGGACTCCGCACCTGAAATGGATCGCCGGATACGAGAACTGGACGCCGTGGCTCGAGGGGATGCTGTGCGACCTGATGTTCTTCCGCCTGCTGCTGAGCGGGCGGTTCATCCGCCCGAATACGAAGGCAAGGTGGGATCCGTTCAGCAGGCCCGAGGAAGTCGCTCAGAGGATGTACGAGCTCTTCCCGCCGGCGCTGGAACTTCGGTTTTCGCTATACTACAGGACCCGCGAGCGTGTCTGCTCCACCCTGGAGGAGCAGGCAAGGCCGCAGGCATAGAGTACGGTTCCGGCATGAAAAAGGGGCTACGGCCAAAACCGTAACCCCTTGTTTTTGCTGGTGGGCCATGAAGGATTCGAACCTTCAACCTCCTGATTAAGAGTCAGCTGCTCTGCCGGGTTGAGCTAATGGCCCACGTTGAAAAAGATCCTGGCGCGCCTGGGAGGGTTCGATTCCTCCTGAAGCGCAATACTTAAAACCTGGCGCGCCTGGGAGGAATCGAACCTCCGCACCCGGCTCCGGAGGCCGGTGCTCTATCCCCTGAGCTACAGGCGCCCTTGTCAAAAACAACCGTCCGACGATACAGGGGGGCAGGGCCGCCGGGCGTGATCGAGTCGAAAAATGGGGTGAGTGATGGGGATTGAACCCACGGCCACCAGGGCCACAACCTGGTGCTCTGCCAACTGAGCTACACTCACCACCCGGTAAAACGGCAAAGGGGAATTATACAAACCGTTCTCCGGAGGGTCAACGCCAAATCCCTTCCGGTTTCCAGGTTAAAAACCTTCTCCCACGTTTACGGCCTCCTGATATCATAGCACCGTTGCCCAGATGTCAGAGGGGCCCGTGCGGCGGCCCCATTCCCAGCATCCGAACCGGAGGTGGACAATGAAGGGGAATCCGAAGATCATCGATGCGTTGAACAAGGTCCTGGAGCTGGAGATAGGCGCAATCCTGCAATATCTCCACCATCACTGGACGGGGGAAGGCATGGAGAGCGCGTCGATCCTCCCCCTTTTCGAGAAGACGAGCATGGACGAGATGAAGCATGCCGAGCGCGTCGCCGAGCGGATCAATTTCCTGGAAGGAAACCCCTCCACGAAACCCTCCCCGGTGAAGACGGGCGGGGACCTGAGGAAGATGATGCAGGACGATCTCGAAGGGGAGTACGGCGCCATCGAGTACTATAAAACCGTCATCAAGCTCGCCGACGAGGTCGGGGATTCCACGACCCGCCTGATGATGGAGGAGATCGTCGCCCAGGAGGAAGGCCACGCCGACCAGTGGGAGACGATCCTGCAGAAGACCGGCAAAAAGCTTCCGTAGCACTCCCTTCGGCAGAGCCGCCGCAGGAAAGCCCACTCCTGCGGCTGCTCCGCCGGATGGAGCGCAGGACTATTTAACGATTCCCCTCTGGAATGCGAACTTGATCAGCCCGGCGCGCGTCCGTATGTCCAGTTTTTCCTGGAAATTGGCATAGTGGGCGACGACAGTCTTGACGCTGATGTCGAGCATGCCCGCTATCTCCTTGTGTGAGTGACCTTCCGCGATCAGCTTGAGGACCTGCTTTTCCCTGTCCGTCAGCCTCTCGTAGGGGTCCTCCGCTGCAGCGTCCCGCCTGCTCAGGTAGTCCCCGATCACCGATGACGCGATCGCCGAATAAAGGTAGAACTCACCTCTTGCGACCGCCCTGATCGAGGAGATCAGGTCCGTCCCCACCGCATGCTTCAGGATGTAGCCCGAGACCCCCGCCTTGATAAGCCGGCTTACATACTCGCGGTCGTCGTACTGGCTAAGGATGAGGATCTTGATCCCTGGGTTGGCCTTCTTGACCTCGATGGCGGCCTCCAGCCCCCCCAGGCCGGGCATCGCGATGTCCAGCAGTATGATGTCGGGCCGCAGCTTCGCGGCTTTCTGGATCGTCTCGGCGCCGTCCGATGCCTCCCCGACGACCTCGATGTCTTCGTGGAGCTTGAGGATCGCGATGATGCCCTCCCGCACCAGAGCGTGATCGTCCGCGACCAGTATCCTGATCCTTCCCACGTAGCCCTCGCTTTCCCGAAAAAATAAGCCGGTTTCGATCAGGCCTGCACGGGGATGAACACCGTGATGCTGGTCCCCTTGCCCGGTTCCGACCGTATCGCAAGTTTCCCGTCAAGCAATCCCACCCTCTCCTCCATCCCCATCAGCCCCAGGCCCATGTGCCGGTCCTTCCGGTCGGACTCGAAAACCTTGCCGACGTCGAAGCCCCTGCCGTCGTCTTCTATGGTCAGCTCGATTCCGGAGCCGCCGAACTTTGCCGCCACCGTGACGTTCTTCGCATCGGCGTGCTTGCTTATGTTGATGATCGATTCCTGCACGACGCGGAATAGCGCGAGCTCGACTTTCGAGTAGTCGAGCGCTCCCCGGGAGCGGGCCTTCAAAGCATCCCGGTCGCCTTCCGTGCGGAACCGGAACTGTATCCCCCTTTCGCCTATGTGCTTCTCCAGGACCCATTGGATCGCCGATTCCAGCCCCAGGTCGTCCAGGATGGGCGGGCGGAGGTCCTTGATCATCCTGTGCAGGCCTTTGAGCATCGTCATGCACTGCTCCCGGATCTGCTTTATCTGCTTCCGAACGGGATCGTACTCCGAGAAGTGGATGACGATCGAGTCCAGCGCGATCAGGATGGCGTTAAGGGACTGGCTCGTGTCGTCGTGAAGCTCGCGGGCGACCCGCTTCCGCTCGTCCTCGCCCGCCGTCATGACCTCACGGAGGAGGATGGCCAGTTTCTCCTTGCTGCGGTTGAGCTCCTTCGTCCTGTCCGCGACCCGGCTCTCGAGCTCCACGCTGTACTTCTGGATGCTTTCGAGCGATTCCGCAAGCTTGATCCGCATCTCGTCGAAGCTCCTGCCCAACGTCCCTATCTCGTCCT
>DATBLU010000153.1:0-8092 GCA_036555205.1 Candidatus Deferrimicrobiaceae bacterium | reverse complement strand
CTCGAAACGTTCCTGTCGAAATGGACCGGCCTTGAGGAATCCCTGGGGGACCTGCGGGCATGCCTGGACCTGTGCGACGAAACGGGCGATTCCTCCCTCGCCGCGGAGGTCGACTCCCACGTTGAAACGGTGTCGCGTGAGCTCGACGAGATCGAGCTGGACCGGATGCTCTCCGGGGAGGACGACGAGCGCAACGCCATCATGACGATCCACGCCGGCGCGGGCGGGACCGAATCCCAGGACTGGGCCGAGATGCTGCTGAGAATGTACACGCGCTTCGCCGACCGCAACGGGTTCGAGGTGGAGCTTCTGGAGCAGCAGGAGGGCGAGGAGGCGGGTATAAAGAACGCGACGATACTCCTCAAAGGCGATCACCCCTACGGATACCTGAAGGCGGAGCGGGGCGTCCACCGGCTCGTCCGCATCTCCCCGTTCGACGCCAACAAGCGCAGGCACACTTCATTCGCTTCGGTGTTCGTCTCCCCGGAAATAGACGACGCGGTCGAGATCCTGATCAACGAGTCTGACCTCAAGGTGGACACTCTCCGGTCCGGCGGGGCGGGCGGCCAGCACGTGAACAAGGTCGAGTCCGCCGTCAGGATCGTCCACGTGCCGAGCGGGATCACGGTCCTGTGCCAGCAGGAGCGGTCGCAGCACAAGAACAAGGCGATGGCGATGAAGATCCTGCGGTCCAAGCTCTACGAGCTCGAGATGCGCCAGCGCGCCGAGAAGGCGACCGAGGCGCACAAGGCGAAGAAGGACATCGCCTGGGGCTCGCAGATCCGATCGTACGTGCTTGCGCCGTACCGCATGGTGAAGGACCACCGGACGGGATACGAAACCGGGAACGTGGACGCGGTCCTGGACGGGGACATCAAGGAGTTCATCCGGCAGTACCTGCTCGCCGGGGGGGAAGAGGAATCCAGGGGGGGCGCCGCGTGAAAGAGGACTGGAACGAACTGATACGCGACAGGATACGCAAGGCCGACGAGCTGCGGGAGGCCGGGACCGCCCCCTACCCCAACGATCAGAAGGTGGGGTGGACGACCGCCGCGGCCCGGGAGGCGGCGGGGGGGAAGTCCGCCGAGGATCTCGAGCGGGCGGGGATCCGCGTTGACGTCGCGGGCAGGATGGTCGCATCCCGCTCGTTCGGGAAGGCGGCGTTCGTGGTCGTCGCGGACCGGGCGGGCCGACTGCAGGCCTACATACGCAAGGACAAGCTGGGAGAGGACGCCTATTCCGTGTTCCTAAAGTCGGCCGACGTCGGCGACATCGTGTGGGTGGAGGGGCCGCTCTTCATCACGCGGACGGGGGAGCTGACCGTGCTGGCGGAGCGGTTCCGGCTGCTCTCCAAGGCCATCCGGCCGCTCCCGGAGAAGTGGCACGGGCTGGTCGACGTGGAAACGCGGTACCGCCAGCGATACGTGGACCTTATCGTCAACGAGAAGGTAAAGGACGTGTTCCGCACCCGCGCGAGGATCGTCGCGTATCTGCGCGCCTTCCTGGCGGCGCGCGATTTCCTCGAGGTGGAAACCCCGATGATGCAGCTCGTGGCGGGGGGCGCCGCGGCGAAGCCGTTCGTGACGCACCACAACGCCCTGGACATGGACCTTTACCTGCGTATCGCGCCCGAACTGTATCTCAAGCGGCTTCTCGTGGGTGGGTTCGAGCGCGTCTTCGAGATAAACCGCAATTTCAGGAACGAGGGCATCTCCACGCAGCACAACCCCGAGTTCACCATGATGGAGTTCTACCAGGCATACGCCACATACGATGACCTGATGGCGCTTACCGAGGAGATGATATCCGGCCTCGCGGTGTCCCTCAACGGCACGACGGCGGTCACTGTCCAGGGGGAGAGCATCGACTTCGCGCCGCCCTGGGAGCGCATGACGGTGGCGGGCGCGGTCGCTTCGTACGGAAACCTGCCCGAGGCGAAGCTTGCCGACCCCGCGTTCCTGCGGGAAACCGCGATGTCCCTGGGGATAGCCGTCAAGGACGATTGGGGCCCTGGAAACCTCCTGGTCGCGATCTTCGAGGAAGTGGCCGAGAGGAAGATCCGAGGGCCGGCGTTCGTGACGGAATATCCCATCGAGGTGTCGCCGCTGTCGCGGAAAAACGATCTGCGCCCGGAGACGGTGGACCGGTTCGAGCTGATAGTCCTGGGACGCGAGATCGCCAACGCGTTCTCGGAGCTGAACGACCCCCTGGACCAGAGGAGCCGGTTCGAGGACCAGCTTCGCCGGAAGGAGCGCGGAGACGAGGAGGCGCACGCGATGGACGAGGATTTCCTGCGCGCCCTCGAACACGGCATGCCGCCCGCGGCGGGAGAGGGAATCGGGATCGACCGCCTGGTGATGCTTTTCACGGATTCGCCCTCGATAAGGGACGTGATCCTTTTTCCCCAGCTGCGGAAAGAGGGGTAGACCCGAGTTGAGGCTCCCCGTCGAATATTTCATAGCCCTCAAATATCTTCTCGCCAAGCGGAAACAGACCTTCATCTCCATCATCACGATCATATCGGTGGCCGGCGTGACGGTCGGCGTCGCCGCGCTCGTCATCGTGCTCGCCGTCATGAGCGGGTTCGAGAAGGAGCTCAAGGACCGCATACTGGGCGCGACGGCGCACGTACACGTCACCAGCCTCGACGGCAGCATCGAGGAGCCGTTCTCGATCGCCGAGAAGGTGCGCCGGATCCGGGGAGTGGCCGGCGCCAGCCCTTACATATTCTCGCAGATGATGATCTCTTCCGGCACCGCCGCCGCCGGCGGAGTGCTGCGGGGGGTGGACCTGGCCACGGTCGGCGAGGTCACGCGGCTTACGAAGGACATCCGCGAGGGGAGCATGGAGGCGCTGGGGAGCAAAGGCTCTTCCGGACTTCCCGGCGTCATCCTGGGCAAGGAGCTTGCCGGAAACCTCGGGGTGACGGTGGGGGAGGTCGTGGAGGTCCTGGTGCCCGGCGGCAACGTGACCCCGCTGGGAACTTTCCCGCGCGTGACGCGGTTCCGCGTCGGCGGGATCTCCGAGTCGGGCATGTACGAGTACGACGCCACCTTCGCGTACGTATCCCTGCCGGAGGCCGGAAAGATGCTGGGGATGGAAGGGAGGGGGACCGGCGTCGAGGTGAAAGTCGACGACATATATGCGGCGGGGGAAGTGGCGGGCCGGATCCGTTCGTCTCTCGGTTATCCCTATTGGGCGAAGGACTGGATGCAGAGCAACCGCAACCTGTTCTCGGCGCTCAAGCTCGAAAAGGCGGTCATGTTCGTCATCCTTGCGCTCATAGTGCTGGTCGCGGCCTTCAACATAATCAGCACGCTTATCATGGTCGTCATGGAGAAGACGCGGGACATCGCCGTCCTGATGACGATGGGGGCCACCCGGAAGACCATACGCAGGGTTTTCGCCCTGGAAGGCCTCCTGATCGGCATCTCCGGGACCGCGATAGGGACTGCGCTCGGCGCGCTCCTTTGCGATCTCCTGCGGCGGTACCAGTTCATCCATCTGCCCGGGGACGTGTACTACATAACCACCCTGCCGGTGCTCCTTGACCCGTGGAACATTCTGCTGGTCAGCGGAAGTTCCGTCCTGATATGCTTCCTTGCGACCCTCTACCCGAGCCTGCAGGCGGCGCGCATCGACCCGGCGGAGGCGATCCGCTATGAATAGCGGAGAGCTGATCCGCGTCGAAAACCTGCGGAAATCGTTCAGCAAGCGGGGCGGATCGCTGGAGGTCCTGAAGGGTATCGACGTTTCGGTCGCGCGGGGGGAGACCCTCGGGGTCGTGGGGGTCTCGGGCGCGGGGAAGACAACTTTCCTTCAGATAATAGGGACGCTGGACCGGGCGACGTCGGGGACGGTCTCCTACGACGGTCGCGAACTGACCGTCCTTCCGGAGGAGCAATTGGCGGCGTTTCGCAACCGGACCATCGGGTTCGTCTTCCAGTTCCATCATCTCCTTTCGGAATTCACCGCGCGCGAAAACGTGATGCTTCCATGCCTCATCGCCGGCATGGGAAGGTCGGAAGCGGCCCTGCGGGCGGATGCGCTCCTTTCGGACGTGGGGCTTTCCGAGCGGCTCACGCACAGGATCGGAGAGCTCTCCGGAGGTGAGCAGCAGCGCGTGGCGATCTGCCGGGCGCTCGCGATGGAGCCCGCCGTCCTTTTGGCCGACGAGCCGACCGGGAACCTGGACAAGGAAACGGCCGGCGGAGTGATGGAGCTTATGCTCGACCTCAACCGGAGGCGCGGGCTTACCCTGATCATGGTCACCCACAACGAGGAGCTTGCCGGCCGGCTGCACCGGATTATCCGGATCGACGACGGGCGGGTCGTTTCTTGACGTTTCGCGCGGCGACAGCGGCTTTCTTCTCGGCCATCTGCGTTGCCGCGACGCTGCTCGCCGCCGGCGACGCGCGCCCGGAAGGGTTCCGCGTCGTGGCGGTTGACGTTCAGGGGGCGCAGCGGGCCGGCACGGAAACCATCCGTTCGGCGATGAGCACCAAGGTCGGAGGGGAGTTCGACCTCGCGCGGATACGCGAGGACGTCAAGGCCATCTACCGTATGGGGTATTTCACCGACGTGCGCTTCGACGCCGAGGAGGTGCCCGGGGGTTACCGCCTGACCGTGATCGTGACCGAAAAGCCCATCGTGTCCTCCGTGAGGATCGATGGGAACAAGGAGGTGGAGGCCGCCGACATACGGCAGGCGATAACCACCAAGGAACGGTCGCTTTTCAGGGATGAACAGGTGAAGGAGTCGGCGCGCAAGATAACCGACGTGTATCAGAACAAGGGATTTTTCGACGTTACCGTGGATACGAAGGTGGAGGAGGAGGCCGACGGATCGATCAGGGTCGTTTACCGCATCGTCGAAGGGTTGAAGCTCAAGATCGCGAAAATCCGCATCACCGGGAATCTCTTTCTTTCCGCCAAGGCCATCCGCAAAGTGATGGACACGACCGAGGAGGGGCTTTTCTCCTTCATAACCGACTCGGGTACTTTCAAGAAGGACGTCCTAGAAAACGACATACGCAAGATAGAGTCGCTCTACCATAACAACGGATTCATCGACTCGAAGGTGTCCGATCCGGGGTTCACGAGGGGCCCGAAAGGGCTCGAGATGTCGATACACGTGTTCGAGGGGAGGCAGTACCGCGTGGGGCTGCGGCGGTTCTCCGGCGAGAGCGACGTCCCCGAGGACGCGCAGCGGAAGGTCGTCAAGCTGAAGCAGGGGGATATATTCAGCCGCGAGATGCTCCTGGCCGATCTCCTCGCCCTGACGACGCTTCAGAACGACAAGGGATACGCCCAGGCGCTGGTCTCGCCGATCGTCGAGAAGAGGAGCGAGTACCCGGTCGCGGACGTGACCTACCGGACGGAGCGCGGCGGCAAGTTCCGGTTCGGGAAGGTGGAGATCGCGGGGAACACCAAGACCCTGGACCGGATCATCCGAAGGGACCTCGAGGTGGAGGACGGGCAGCTCTACACGGCGACCGGCCTCAAGGAAAGCAAGGACAACCTGACCAGGCTTTCCTATTTCAAGGACGTCAAGATCACCACGGCCCCATCGAAAACCCCGGGCGAGATGGACGTCAAGGTGGACGTGCAGGAAGGCCCCACGGGCACCCTTTCCGGAGGAGCCGGGTACAGCTCGCTGGACAAGATCTTCGGCGTCGTGCAGGTGAGCGAGAACAACCTGTTCGGCAAGGGATGGAAGGCCCAGCTCAGCTCGCAGTTCGGGGCCAGGCGGACGGTGTTCAGCCTGGATTTCCGCGATCCCCATTTCCTGGACACCGATTTCAGCCTGCTGCTGAACGCTTACAAGACCGATACGAGATACACCGATTTCCATCGCAAGTCGTCGGGGGGAAGGGCGGGCGTGGGATACCAGGTCACCAAGTACACGAACGCCAGCATGATGTTCCGCGTGGACCAGACCCTGATCTCGGACCCCGGCACCGCCATTTCGCCGATACTTAAGGAGGAGTTCAACAAGGGAACGCAGGAGACCAGGAGCGTCATGCTCAGCGTCGTCCGGAACACGACGGACAAGATGTTCGATCCGTCGAAAGGCACGGTGCAGTCCGCGTCCGCGGAGTTCGCCGGCGGCCCGTTCGGCGGCGACAGCGATTTCGTCAAGTATTTCCTGAACGCGAAGGCGTACTACCCGGTCATCGGTCCCACGGTGTTGAGCGCGAACTTCCTCTGGGGGCACACGGTCACAACGGTCGGGGGAAGGGTGCCGATCTTCGAGAGGTTCTTCCTGGGCGGACCGTACAGCCTCCGCGGCTTCAAGTCGCGCACGGTGTCGCCCAAGGACGAGAATACGGGGGAGCTCATCGGCGGGAACAAGGAGCTCTTCATGAACCTGGAGTACATCTTCCCCCTGTTCAACGAGTTCGGCTTCAAGGGGGTGGTTTTCTTCGACGCCGGCAATGCATACCGGCAGGGCGATTGGCCGTGGAGCGGCGAGCAGCTAAAATATGCGGCGGGGATCGGGCTCAGGTGGTATTCGCCGATGGGGCCGCTGCGTTTCGAGTGGGGGTGGAATCTCAATCCCGCCCCCGGGGAGACCCGGAGGGTGGCCGAGTTCACCATAGGGACGGTATTCTAACCAAGGGGGACGGGGAAGATGGAGACTGGAAAGACTTTGTGGATGGCGGCGGTCTTCGCCGCGGCGGTCATGTTCTCGGGCGCGGCCTGGGCCCAGGGGCCCAAGGTCGCCGTGATCGACGTGAACAAGATACTGAACGAGTCCACGGCGGGCAAGGCCGCCAAGCAGCGGATAGAGGCCCGCTACGAGGAGCTCAAGAAGAAGGTGGAGGACAAGCAGGAGGAGGCGAGAAAGGCCAAGGAGGAGATCGACAAGCAGAAGATCCTCCTGGGCAAGGAGAAGCTCAAGGAGAAGGAGGAAGCGCTGAACGGCAAGATCGCCGAGCTGCGCCAGCTGACCCAGGAGGCGGAGAAGGAGATGCAGACCCGCCAGGGGGAGCAGACCCGGGAGGTGCTTAAAATAGTCGAGGCACAGTTGGAAAAGATCGTCGCCGCCGATAAGATCGACCTGGTGCTTGACCGCACGCAGGGCGGCGTCGTCCACTTCAGCCCCGCCATGGACATCACCGACAAGGTGCTGGAAATGGTGAACAAGGAGAAGGCCGGTGGGAAATGAGATCCGTCTTTCCGACCTGGCGGCGCGCGTAGGCGCACGCCTTGAAGGAGACGGCGATGCCGTCGTGACCGGGGTCGCTCCCATCGAGGAAGCCGGCCCGGCGCAGGTTACGTTCCTTGCGAACCCCAAGTACGCGCGGTTCGCCCGCGAGTCGAAGGCGGCGGCCATAATCGCCAAGGGCCGCGTCGAGGGGGCGAGGACGGCATTCCTGCTTTCGGACAATCCTTACTTCACGTTCGCGTGCGTGGTCGAGCTGTTTCATCCGCCCGTGCGACGGCCCGCCGGGATATCGCCCGCTGCGAGCATCCACCCGGGGGCGCGGATCGGGAAGGACGTCACTGTCTGCCCCTTCGCGGTCGTCGAGGACGAAGCCGTCGTCGGCGACAGGACCGTGCTGATGTCCGGGGTCGTCGTGGGCGAGGGAGCGACGGTGGGGGATGATTGCATTCTTTATCCGCACGTCGTCCTGTACCACGACGTGCGGATCGGGTCGCGCGTGATCCTGCACGCGGGCTGCGTCATCGGGAGCGACGGGTTCGGGTTCGCGCCGTCGCGAGAGGGGTTCCGGAAGATCCCCCAGGTGGGGACGGTGGAAATCGGCGACGACGTGGAGATCGGCGCCAACTCGACCGTGGACCGCGCGGCGCTGGGCGTGACGCGGATCGACCGGGGGACCAAGCTCGACAACCTGGTGCAGGTGGGGCACAACGTCACCATAGGCAGGGATACGGCGATCGCCGCGCTTACCGGGATCGCGGGAAGCTGCAAGATCGGCAACCGGGTGATGATAGGCGGCCAGGCGGGCCTGGCGGGGCACCTGGAGGTGGAGGACGGGATAATGCTGGGGGCCAAGTGCGGCGTGGCCGACACGCTTCGCGCGTCGGACGCCATGGTCTGGTCGGGGATTCCGGCGATCCCCCAC
>DATBLU010000152.1:0-11737 GCA_036555205.1 Candidatus Deferrimicrobiaceae bacterium | reverse complement strand
CTGGCCGGCCGCCATGCTCCTGCTGGCGATTGCGGCGGCGGTCCCGTCCTTGCTTCCGGCCGCCGAGAAGGAGCCGCCCGTCGTCCCCGGCGGGAGCATCAAGGAACTGACGGTCTCCAAGACGCCGTACTACACCAACATTGAGGCCAGCGTCGAGGGTAAGATCGAGAACTACAATTCCTTCAAACTCAACGATCCGTTCAGGATCGTAGTCGACGTGTGGGGCGTATCCCAGGGAGCCGCCGCATCGGATATACCGGTCGACACGCCGCAGGTAAAGGCGGTCAAGCTTTCCCAGCAGGACAACAAGCTGCGTATCCTGGTGGAAACCCCGGAGGACCGCCCATTGCCGTTCCTTGTTACGGCGGAGGGGGGGAAGCTCGTGGTGTCGGTCGGAGGCGGCCAGGAAGAGAAGGTGACGAGCCTTGACCGCGGCGAGGAGGGGAAGCCGGACGCGAAGGGGACGGCCGTCGTAGGCATAGACCTGGAGGATCTGCCTGACGTTTCCAACGTTGTGATAACTACCGCCGGCGGCGCAACCCATCAGGTCCGGAAGAAGCAGGGAGGGGTCACGCTGGCGTTCCCGGGAGCGACTGCGGAGAAGGGGCTGCTTCGGGCGATCGACGCCCGCAAGCTCGGCATACCGGTGACCAGGATCGCCCCTGCGGCGGACAAGAAAGGTGTGACGGTCGCCGTCACTTTCGCCGGCGATTCACAATATACGGTGGAAAAGCGCGGAGACGCCGTTCTTGTCTCGTTCCCGAAGAAGGCGTCCGGCGCGGCGAAGGGCGAAGTCGTGGCCAGGGTGGCGGAGGCGAAACCGGCTCATGCCGCCGGACCGGCGGAAGGCGGGACCCCGGCCGGCCCGTCCGACAATGCGCATCAGCTGGGATTCCTGATGAGCAGCACTGAATCCCAGGTGAAATACATCGGGCAGAGGATCTCGCTGGACTTCAAGGATGCGGACCTCCAGAACGTTTTCCGAATCATTGCGGAAGTGAGCAATCTCAACATAATCACCTCGGACGACGTCAGGGGCAAGGTCACGCTCCGGCTGGTCAACGTGCCATGGGACCAGGCCCTGGACCTGGTTCTTCAGGCGAAGTCGCTGGGAGCGAGGCAGGAAGGCAACGTAATCCGGATCGCCCCCCTTGCCTCGTTGCGGACGGAGGAAAGAGCCCGCCTTGACGCCAAGAAAGAGGTGGACAAGCTTAAGGCGACGCTCGAAGCTGTGACGGTGACGATTCCCGTCAGCTATACCAAGGCCTCGGACCTCCAGGCGAAAATAAAGGACCTCCTGTCCGAGGGCGGGAAGGTCCAGGTCGACGAACGGACCAACACGATCGTTGTCCGCGATCTCGCCAAGAACATCGAAGAGGCAAGGGCGCTGATCGCCAAGCTCGACACCGCAACGCCGCAGGTCCTGATAGAGGCGAGGATCGTGGAAGTGGACACATCGTTCTCGAGGGAGCTCGGAGTGCAGTGGGGCGGCTCGTACAGCGGCAAATCCGGCAAGTCGAATGTGGGGATTTCGGGTATACAGGATTCGACGGGAATTTTCCTGCCCGGGGCTCCGGTGACGAATACGGGTCTGGTTCCGTTCTCTCCGGCGCTTCCTACTCCCAACTTCGCCGTGAACCTTCCCGCCAGGATCGGGTTGGGCGCCGGCGGGGGGATCAGCTTCGGCATATTGAGGGACAACCTGCGGCTTGACCTGTCGCTGTCGGCGCTGGAAGCTTCAAACAAGGGGAGGGTGATATCATCCCCGAAGGTCATCACCATCGACAACAAGGAAGCGACGATCGAGCAGGGGACCCAGATCCCGTACTCAACGGTCTCGGCCTCCGGCACCAACACGCAGTTCGTGGACGCCACCTTGAGCCTGAAGGTGACCCCCCACATAACGCCGGACGGGGGCGTGATCATGAAGCTGGAGGCGAAAAACGATTCGCAGGGCGAGGTCGGGGTTTCCGGGCAGCCTGCCATCAACAAGAAGAAGGCCACGACCGAGGTCCTGGTCCGCGACGGCGAGACCGCGGTAATCGGCGGAATCCTCCAGATCAGCCGCAGGGAGACCGAGTCCGGCGTTCCGTGGCTTTCCAAGATCCCGATCCTTGGGTATCTCTTCCGGGCCGACACCAACCAGTCCACCAACAGGGAGCTGTTGATATTCATTACGCCGAAGATACTGAAGCAGGAGGTCGCGCAGTCGAAGGCGTCCTGATCGGAGCATAACCGGATTTTTGCCGGAGCACCTGGTCTAAAGGGGACCGGGTGCTCCTTGTTTTTGGAGGAGGTATTTCCATCGGACGGCTGATTTTCCATACCGCCGGAGAGACCCACGGGCCGGCGCTTATCGTCATCGTGGAGGGCCTGCCCGCCGGCATGGGCGTCCGGGCGGAGGACGTCACCCTGGAGCTGGCGAGGCGCCAGGCGGGTTACGGGCGCGGCGACAGGATGAAGATCGAGCGGGACGAGACCGAGCTCCTGTCCGGGGTCCGGTTCGGAAGGACTCTCGGAGGACCCGTCGCGCTGATGATCCGGAACAGGGACTGGGTGAACTGGCGCGAAAAAATGGCGCAGGACGGTACTGGCTCGGGTGTCCCGGCGCTCACTACCGCCAGGCCGGGGCATGCCGACCTGGCCGGCGTGCTGAAATACGGCCACAGTGACGTTCGCAACGTGCTGGAGAGGGCAAGCGCGAGGGAAACGGCCGCGCGGGTCGCGGCCGCCGCGCTGGCGCGCATTTTTCTGCGCTGCATGGGGATAACGATCGCGGGGCACGTCCTGTCGATCGGAAACGTCCGGGTGGCCGATGACGCCAGCGGGAGCCGCGAATGCGCGGCGCGTGCGGAGAAGAGCGAGCTTCGCATGGGCGACCCGCGCGCCGAGGCGCGCGCCAAGCGGCTCATCGACCGGGCGAGGAAAGCGGGGACCTCCGCCGGAGGGCTGGTGGAAGCGATAGCGTGGGGCGTTCCCCCGGGGCTTGGATCCTTCGTTTCCTGGGACCGCAGGCTGGACGCCCGGCTCGCTTACGGTGCGATGAGCATCCCGGCCGTCAAGGGAGTGGAAATCGGAGGAGGCATAGCGCTTTCCGCCCTTCCGGGGCTTATGGTCCACGACGAGGTCTTTCCCGGACGAAGGAGGGGCAATCCGCTTCAGGGGAAGCTTATTCTTCCGTTTCACAGGAGGACCAACCGCGCGGGGGGCCTTGAGGGAGGCATGAGCAACGGGGAGCCCGTAGTCGTGCGCGCGGCGATGAAACCCATACCGACCCAGTCCCGGCCCCTGCGAACGATCAAAATAGGGAGCTGGAAGCCTGCGGAGGCCCATCGCGAGCGCAGCGACGTCTGCGCGGTCCCGGCCTGCTCGGTCGTCCTGGAGGCGATGGTCGGGATCGTCCTGGCGGATGCTTTCCTCGAAAAATTCGGTGGCGATTCGATGCGGGAAATCCAATATAATTATGGCCATTATCTGCGCGACATCGGCGCCAGATGAGGCGTGGCGGCGAACGAAGGCGGCAAGCGGTGCTCGTGGGATTCATGGGAGCGGGCAAAAGCTCCGTCGGGAAGGTCCTGGCGCAGCGTCTCGGCGCCGAATTCGTGGACGTGGACGAGCGGATAGAAGCTGCCGCGGGCAGGCGCATCGGGGATATCTTCGCCTCTTGCGGGGAGGAGGCGTTCCGGGAAATGGAGAAGGCGGCGATCCGGGATGCCGTGTCGGCGCCAGGGCGGGTGGTCGCGGCCGGAGGGGGGGCTTTCGTCGACGAAGCGAACCGGCGCGCGCTCAAGGCATACGCTCCGGTATTTTTCCTCGAAGTCTCCGTCGAATCGGTAATGGAGCGACTCTCGGGTGACCGTTCCAGGCCGTTGTTTCCCGCGGGCAGGGAAGCGGGAAAGCTGCGGGATTTGATGGAAAGGCGCCGCCCGTCCTACCGGGAGGCCGATTTCACGGTGCCCACGGACAACCGTTCGGTCCCGGAGATAGCGGACGGCATCCTTGCCCTGCTGGCAAGGAAGCCCGGCGCCCGGCGGGAAGGGGAGCGGGCTTGAACTCCGACATGCTCACGGTCGAACTGGGCGAGCGCACGTACGACATATTTTTCGGGGAAGACATCTATTCCCTGTTCCAGGAATGGATCTGCCGCTTCTATCCCGGGGGCTCGGTGTTCGTGGTCACTGACCGGAACGTTTCCTCGATCTACGGCGGGGACATCCGGAGGTGGCTCATCGGGATCCCTCACCACGTCCACGATATCGAGCCCGGCGAGGAGTCGAAGACCTGGGAAACGGTCCGCGGCATCTACGCCTTCCTCGCGGGCGGCGGCGCCGACCGCGAGGCGCTGATCGTGGCTTTCGGCGGCGGGGTCGTCGGCGACCTCGCGGGCTTCGCGGCCGCAACCTATCTGCGCGGCATCCCCTACATCCAGGTCCCGACCACGCTTCTGTCGCAGGTGGACAGCAGCGTGGGAGGCAAGACGGGATTCAACCTGCAGGAAGGGAAGAACCTCGTCGGGTCGTTCCACCAGCCGCGGGCGGTATTCATAGACCACGGCTTCCTGCGCACGCTGGACGACCGGAACCTTCGCGCAGGCATGGCCGAAGTGGTCAAGTGCGCCCTTGCGGGCGACGCGGCGCTGTGGGATACCCTGTGCGCCAAGGGCGCCGGATGGAAGTCCATGTCAGGGCGCGAGTGGCACGACGTCATACGACGTTCCGTCGCCTTCAAGACGTCGATCGTCGTGAAGGACGAAAAAGAGTCATCCGTGCGCCGCATACTTAACCTCGGCCACACGATCGGGCATGCCATCGAACAGTCTTCCGGGTATGGAGCCCTGCTGCACGGAGAGGCCGTGGCGATGGGGCTTGCCTGGGAGGCGATCTTCGCTCGCCGCCAGGGCATCATGCCCCCGGCGCTGGAGGAGAGGCTGTTTACCCTGTTGCGGGAAATGGGATTTGCCCTCGACGATCCCGGTCTGGCGCTGTCGTCTATCGCCTCGGCGGTCGGCATGGACAAGAAGCGGGTCCTGTCGGACGTGGACCTGCCGATGGTGACCGCTCCCGGCTCCTGCCGTCTTTCCCGCACGCCGCTGTCGCTCCTGCGCAAGGAACTGCCGGCTATACGCGCCGAAATTATGCGGAGGGGGCGCGAGACGGGCATCGATTCGGCCTCCGTGCGCGAGCTGCAGGATAGGATAGAGCGGGGGGGCCTCGAGGAAGCGACGGCGCTCCTGGAAGCGAGGGTGGGGTCCAATCCGAGCGACCTGACGGCCATGGTCCTCCTGGCGGACGCCTACAGGCGCGCCGGGAAGCACGCCGCCGCGTGGGAGATGATAAAGGAGGCGCTGCAGCAGTATCCGGCCGATGCACGGGCGCAGCGCATGGCCCGCGAGATAGAGGAAGAGCTCCAAAGCGCCCCCCGAAGGTCCGGCGATGCGCCTCCGGAGCCGCTTGAGGACGTCATCCTCCTGCCGGAGGGGGCGTTCGAGATCCGCCCGGCCGACATGCCGAAGGGCGCCCCGGCAGGCGCCGCTCCCGCGGCGGAAGCCGAGGCGGGCGCGCCTCCGGTACGCACGATCACCATGGCAGACGTGTACTGGGAGCAGGGCGAGAGGGAAACGGCACGCAGGATAGTCGACGAGATACTCATGCGCGACCCGGAAGATCGCAGAGCGGCGGAATGGAAGAAGGCGCACGAGGATGAAGGGACACAGGAAGCCGCCCTGACCGCATTCCTCGGCGCGATCGCAAAGGAGTTCGAATATGACCTTTCGTGACCTCATTGAAGGGATGCACCGGAAGGATGCCACCATCCGCGCAGGCGCGCTGGCGGGGGCCGACGGGCTTGTCGTGGAGGAATGGCAGTTCTCGCCAAACGACCGCGACCTCGCCGCGCTCTGCGCCGAGATGGCGCAGTTCTTCAAGGAATCCGGCCGCATAGCAGTGGAAAGCGGCCTCGGCGGCGCGAATGAGCTGCTCCTCGCCGGGGAGCAGGGGATGGTCCTGGTGCGCAAGGTGACGGATGATTATCTACTCCTGCTTGTCGCCGAGCCGGGTGCCGTAACGGGCAAGTGCCGCTTCTACCTTCGCCTGGGGGCGCGGCGCGCAAAGGAGATGCTGTGAAGCGGCGGATCCGGCCCCGGATTCTGTTCATCGACGGCCCGAACCTGAACGTCCTTGGCCTGCGGGAGCCGGAGGTCTACGGGAAAACGACGCTCGACGAGATACGGCGCGATGTCTCGCGGGAAGCGCGCAGGGAAGGGGCATCCGTGGAGTTCTTCCAGTCGAACCACGAGGGGGAGATCGTCGGCAGGCTCCAGGAAGCACGGGGCAAATTCGACGGGATCGTTATCAATCCGGGCGGCTATACGCACACCAGCGTGGCGATCCGCGACGCGCTCGTTTATACGGCAGCGCCCGCCGTCGAGGTTCATTTGAGCAATCCGGGGAAGCGGGAGACTTTCAGGCGGACATCGCTGGTGGAGGACGTCGTCGTAGGCCGGATCGCGGGCTTCGGGGGATACGGATACGTCCTCGCCCTGTCGGCCCTGCTGAGACATCTGCGGGAAGCGGGCGGACTTGCCGCCAGGTGAACTTCGCATCCGGCGCCTGGTCTCCCTCCTGAAGCGCCGCGGGGTCTACCTGTTTCTCTGCGCCCGCATGACGAACATCCGTTACATGTGCGGATTCGGCGGCAGCGACGCCGCGCTCGTCGTGTCGCCGGAAGGAGCAACGCTCGTAACGGACGGGCGGTATGCCGAACAGTCGCGGCGGGAGGTGCGCGGCGCCGAGGTCGCCGTCGCCGACCGGAAATGGAAGGAGGTGACCCGGCGGATAAGGCGCGCCCGCCCGTCGCGGATCGGGTTCGAGTCGCGGCACCTGTCCGTGGAGCTGTTCCGCCTGCTTTCCCGCGGCTGCGGAGGGGAGTGGGTGGCGCTGCCGGACCCCGTTGAAGGCTTAAGGATGCGTAAAGAGGCGGAGGAAATACGAGCGATGGAGGAAGCCGCCGTCGCCGCTTCCGGCGCGCTTCTTTCCGTGATCTCCAGGGGCTTCCGCGGACGGTCCGAATCGGAAGTCGCGGCGGATCTCGAGCGCGAGATGAAGATCCTGGGTGCGGAGGAAACCTCCTTCCGCCCCATCGTCGCCTCCGGACCCCGCTCCGCCATGCCCCACGCCGTCCCCACTTCCGCCAGGATCGGCGACGCGGATCCGGTCATCGTCGATTTCGGCGCACGCAAGGGCGGTTATTGTTCGGATGAAACGGTTACTTTGCTACCCGACAGGCCTTCGACCGTGCTGCGAAAGGCGTACGACGCAGTCCGCCGGGCGCAGGACGCCGGCATCCGCGCGATAAGGCCCGGGGTCCCCTGCAGGGAGGTCGACTCCCGCGTGCGGGAATCGCTGGACCGCTCGGGATATTTGAAGTATTTTGTTCATTCCACCGGCCACGGGGTAGGCCTGGACATCCACGAGCGCCCATCGCTCTCTCCCCGGTCGAAGGACCGGCTTGACGAGGGGATGGTGGTCACAGTGGAGCCGGGCGTCTACTTTCCGGGATTGGGGGGGGTGAGGCTGGAGGACATGGTCCGGGTCTCCGGGACGCGGGCGGAGCGGATCACCTACCTCCCGAAAGCGATTTCGCCGGCGGGCTAGAGGAGGGGGAAAGGTTCGTGTACACAACATCGGATTTTCGCAACGGGCTGAAGATCGAGTTCGAGGGGGACCCGTACGTCATCGTATATTTCCAGCACGTAAAGCCGGGAAAGGGAGGGGCGTTCGTCCGGACGAAGCTCAAGAACCTGAAGTCGGGCTCGGTGCTCGAGCACACCTTCCGGAGCGGGGACAAGGTCGAAAAACCGGACCTCGAAGATCGCGACATGCAGTTCATGTACAGGATGGAGAATGCATATCATTTCATGGACACGGCTTCATACGAACAGATTTACCTCGACCAGGACCACGTCGGCGACGCGGGGAACTACCTGATCGAGAACCTGCCGGTCAAGATCCTCTTTTACCGCGGGGAGCCGATCGGCATAGACCTTCCCATCTTCATCGAGCTGCGGATCGTCGAGTCGGAGCCGGGGGTCAGGGGGGACACGGTGAGCGGCGGCAGCAAGCCGGCCAAGCTGGAGTCCGGAGCGGTGGTGCAGGTCCCCCTGTTTCTCAACGTGGGGGACAAGATAAAGGTGGATACCCGAACGGGTACCTACATCGAGCGGGTGTAGCGGCCACTGGAGGGGAGAGAGATGAATCTCAAGGAAATAAAGGAAATCCTGGAACTCCTGAAGGGGTCCGACGTCTCGGAGCTGGAGGTCGCCCGGGGGGAGAACGTATTGAAGGTGCGGCGCGGACCGCAGGTCGAGGTCCGCCACGCCGCGCCGGTTCAGCCTCCCCCGCCGCCGCCGGCCGGCGAGCCTCCACGCGCGGCGAAGGAACCGGCGCCCAAGGCGAACGTAAAGGAGATCGTCTCGCCTATCGTGGGCACGTTCTACCGGGCTCCCGCGCCGGACGCCTCTCCGTTCGTCGAGGTCGGCACGCGCGTCACGAAGGGGCAGGTACTCTGCATAGTCGAGGCTATGAAGATAATGAACCAGATCGAGTCGGACGCCGGGGGCACGGTGGCCGCCATCCTCGTCGAGAACGGGCAGCCCGTGGCGTACGGGCAGCCGCTGTTCCACATCGCGTTGGACTGACGGGTACGCGATGATCCACAAGGTGCTTATCGCGAACAGGGGAGAGATCGCCGTCCGCATCATCCGGAGCTGCCGCGAGATGGGGATAAAAACGGTCGCGATCTACTCCACCGTCGACAAGGACGCGATGCACGTGCGCATGGCCGACCAGTCGGTCTGCGTCGGGCCGCCGGAGAGCTCCGAGAGCTATCTGAACGTCCCGTCCATCCTGAGCGCGATCGAGATCACCGACGCCGACTCGGTCCACCCCGGGTACGGCTTCCTGGCGGAGAACCCGGCGTTCGCCGAAATATGCGAGAACTACGGCGTGAAATTCATCGGGCCTTCCTCGGAGGCGATCCGCCTCATGGGCGACAAGATCGAGGCGCGGCACGCGGTCCAGAAGGTGAAGGTTCCGGTCGTTCCGGGGAGCGACAGCGCGATCACGGAGGAAGATGAAGGGCTCAAGATATCCAAGGAGATCGGGTTCCCCGTGATAATAAAGGCGGCCGCAGGGGGCGGCGGGAGAGGGATGAAGATCGTCCACAGCCCGGCCTCCTTCATCAACGCCTTCCTGACGGCGCAGTCGGAGGCCCTTTCGGCGTTCGGCGTGCCTGACGTCTACATAGAAAAATATTTCGAGCAGTCCCGCCACGTCGAGGTGCAGATCATGGGCGACCGCTTCGGCAAGGTTGTCCACCTCGGGGACCGCGACTGCTCGATACAGCGCCGCCACCAGAAGCTCATAGAGGAGGCGCCCGCTCCGTTCATCCCCGCGCGGACGCGCACGCGCCTCTGGAAGGCGGCCGTGGACGCGGCTACGGCGGTGGGTTATAACAATGTGGGAACGATCGAGTTCCTTTACGTGCCGGACGGGGAATTCTACTTCCTGGAGATGAACACCCGCATCCAGGTGGAACATCCGGTTACGGAGGCGGTCACGGGGATCGACATCGTACGGGAGCAGTTCCGAATCGCCGACGGGAAAAAGCTCCGGTTCGAGCAGAAGGACATCCATTTACGCGGGCACAGCATCGAATGCCGGATAAATGCGGAAGACCCCGAAAGCTTCGTCCCGAATCCCGGAACGATACGGTCCTGCCTCTTCCCCGGAGGTTTCGGCGTGCGCGTGGACACGGCGATCTATCCCGGGTACGTCATCCCCCCCACGTACGATTCGCTCCTCGGGAAGCTGATCGTCCACGGCGAAGACCGGAACGAGGCGATAAGCCGGATGCGGCGGGCGCTGGAGGAGCTTCATATCGAGGGCGTGAAAACGACCACGAGCTTCCACAGGAAAATGATGAGCAATACGGATTTCACCGAGGGAAGGCTGTGGACGAACTTCATGGCCAAGGCGCGCACGTGAAAGGGCCGCCGCCTGCCGTGCCGCAGTCCGCCGCGGTCATCTGAGGAGCCGAAGCCGAGTGGGCCTCTATGATTCCATAAAGAAGATGTTCTCCAGCCGCGAGGGGGATGACAGGCTCTCGCTGTCGAGGCGGGTGCAGTCCGCGCCCCAGGATCCGCAGGCACGGCAGAAGCTGGGGATATACCTGCTGCGCCAGGGCGAGGTGGTCGAGGGACTCGACCAGCTTGCGCGCGCCGCGGTCATGTACGAAAAGGACGGGTTCGCCGGCAAGGCCGTGGCCGTCTTGAGGCAGATGCTCAAGCACGACCCGACCAATATAGATTTTCTTCGGTGGCTCATCAGGCTCCTTGCCCAGGAGGGTCTTGCCGCGGACGCGATCGGGGAGCTGGATATCGTGGCTGCGCGCCAGGGCCTCTTCGTATCGGACGACCAGAAGATAGAGTTCTTCCGCCAGGCGGGCGAGTGCCTTCCAAAGTCTCCGCTCCCGTCGCTTTACATCGCGGACATGCTGCGTTCCCAGCGGAAATTCTACGAGGCGATCAACGAGCTCGTGAAGGCGGCAAGACGGGCGGTACCCTCCGGGATGGTGGCGGAATTCGCCGAACGGATGAACGGGATGGTGCTTGCCGCCGGGGACGACGTGGAGCTGCTCGAGTCGTGCGGGTTCCTGTGGTTGAGGGTGGGAAGGAACGCCGAAGGAGAGGCGCTCCTTTCGCGGGTCATCAAGAGACACCGCGAGGAGGGGCAGGGCGGGGAACTCGCTGAGAAGGAACAGGTCCTGGATGCGATACGGGGGGGCTGGGACGTGGCGGCGGCGGACGCTTTTTCGTTCGCCGATGCCGCGCGCAAGCTGGCCGAGCCGAAGGCGCCTCCCGCCCCCGTACCCGAGGAACCGCTTGCGCCTGCCGCGCCTTCGCCGTCCGATGCGGGGTATCGCGAGGAGGACAGCATCGTCCAGGATGCGCTGTCGCGGCTCCAGGCGAAGGTTCAGGAGGAGATAGGGGAATCCGATCCGGACGCCCGGTACAATCTCGGAATCGCCTACAAGGAGATGGGGCTGCTCGACGAGGCCGCCGGAGAGTTCACCCTGGCGCGGCAGAAACCGGAGCTGTTCGTGGGCGCCTCCTCCCTGCTGGCGGACACGCTTGCCGCGAAGGGCGATTTCGCGGCGGCCGTAGCGACGCTCGAAGAGCTGCTTTCATCGGAGTCGCTGTCCGAGGCGGAAACAAGGGACGTGCGATACCACAAGGCGGTGCTGCTTTCGAGGGCCGGGCGGGACGAAGAGGCAAAGGAGATCTTCCTGTCGATTTTCGAGGAGTCGCCGCAATACCGCGACGTGGCATCGCGCGTGGAGCAATACCCCCGCTGACGAGCCGGGCGGCCCGTTTCCCCGCTTCGGCGGGGTTGCAATCCCATCGGTTCCTGTGGTAAAGAACGGGAGACAGGCGGGCGTAATTCAGGGGTAGAATGCAAGCTTCCCAAGCTTGACGTCGCCGGTTCGAATCCGGTCGCCCGCTCCATAAGACTGGTTCCGGGACGGCATCCCGGTGTAACGAGAGCCTCTTCCCCCGCGGGGAAGGGGCTCTTTGTTTTCGGCGATTTCCTCTATAATTGGTAGTCATGTCGAGGCGATGGGCGTGGTGGACAGCAGGCGGCCTCCTCGTCGTCGTCCTCCTGGTGTTCGGGGCATGGCG
>DATBLU010000124.1:0-3031 GCA_036555205.1 Candidatus Deferrimicrobiaceae bacterium | reverse complement strand
GCCGGCCACCGTGTCCTTCGCGGAGAAGTCTTTCGCCCGCGTCGAGGCGAGGGCGCGGATGCCGGGGTCGGACCAGGGTCCGTCAAAAAAGGCGGAGGCGCCCGCCAGCGCTCCCGCGTCGGAGCTGCGCTGGAGCTCGTGGCGAACGGTGTAGAGGTAGCCCACGTCGATTCCGACGGCGGACATGCCGATCAGGGCCGTGAGTCCCGCCACGAAGAGAACCATCACCTGTCCCTTTTCTTTCCTTTGCATAGCGTTCCTCCTGCCGCGGGTGGCCGCGGCGCCTACCAGACGACCGACGGCGAGGTTTCCTCGGGGTTCATCCTCTCCGTGGGAAGCTTCGGAAGGCTCCCCTTTTCCATCGGGCGGACGATCCTCGGGGTCACCATGACCATCAGCTCGGTTTCGTTGTTCTGATACCGCGTGCTCCGGAAGAGCGTTCCCAGGACGGGGATGTCTCCCAGGAGCGGGAGTTTGGTGACCTGCTTGGAGATCTTGTTGTCGATCAGCCCCGCCAGGACGAAAGACTGCCCGTCCGCGAGCTGGACGCTCGATTCGGCCTTGCGGCTCCGGAGTGCGGGGATGCGGAACCCGGTGAGCACCACGGCATTGGCGAAATCGAGATCGCTCACTTCCTGGGAGATTTTCAGGTAGATCTCCCCGTTCGGCGTGATCTTCGGCTGGAAATTGAGCCTCACGCCGAATTCCTTATAGGAAACGCTGACGGCGTTGCCCGCCGCTCCCGCGGTGCTGTAAACGACCGGGAACTCGCCCCCTGCCAGGAATTTCCCTTCCGCCCCATTGGCCACCACCAGGTTCGGTTCCGCGAGCGACCGCAGCGCCCCCTTGTCTTGAAGGGCGTGGATGAGGGCGGCGAACTTGGGAAAGGCGCCGGGCTTGGCGACGAAGAGGTTGACCGCGTCGCTGAAAGTGAAGTTGGGCCCGACGTTCCCGATCTGCTGGTCGCGCAGGTTTCCGAAGAAGGGGCTGAACGCGTTCCCGGGGCTCAAGGCGCCGCGGATGCTGCCCTGCTCGGTCTGCACGCCGAAGCCGAGTTCACGGGCGACATTCCGGTCGACCTCCGCCACCCGGACCTGGAGCATGATCTGCTCGACCCGCTCCACGGCCAGGAGGTTGACAACGTTCTTGGAATAGGCCTTCGCCGCGTCCACGAGCCTCTGCTGCGCCGTATCCGTGCTCACCTTGCCGGACAGGATCATCGCGTCGGGCGATCCGCTGATCTGGAACGTCTCGCCCGGAGCAAGCCTCTGGAGATCCTTCTGGACGTTGCTCCCCTTCTCCACGTTCACGTCCACCGAGGTGGGCAGCCCCTGCTCGTTCCAGTAGATCAGGGTCGTCGTCCCGGGGTTCTTCGCCGTGACGAGGATCTGCTTGGGCGACACGACCGTCACGTCGGCGATCTCCGCCTTGCCCACGGACACCCTCTTGATCCGAAGGTCGGTATCGAGGAGGAAGGACTGATTGAGCGCCAGGTGGAGCTTCTTCGCGGATTCACCCTCGACGCCCATCTTGAAGGCCGCACCCGCCGGCTGCGGGCTCATGAACCCCGCGCAGGCGAAGAGAAGGATCACGGCGATTCCGTGTATGCGTTTCACGCTCTGGTACCCCCTGTCTGGAAGAATCCCTTCATGGGTTCAATCCACCCTCTCCTCGGACCGTTTCCCCGCCCGGATGACTTCGACCATGTAGGAGGAATCGACGACCTGCACGGGCGCTTTTTTCTCCGCCTTTGTCCGCTTCGCTGCAGTGCGCGGCGCCGCGGGGCGCGCCTGGTGGCGCATCGTGCCGATGAGGCCGCCCTTGTCGCTTCCCGGCGTCTCCACCTTGGCGGCATCCGAGAAATTTCGCAGCACGAGCTGGATCTTTCCGTCGTTGCTCGCAAGGGCGAGCTTTTCGGCATCCGCCGGCGTGACCGCGATGGTGACCGTGTTCACCGTGACCGGCTTGTTGTCCTTCTGCTCCACCACCTGGCCCGCCGCCAGGACCAGCACGTCCTCGAGGAAGATCTTGGCGACCTGCTCCTGCTGGCGATCCGGGGAAACGGCGGTGGTCACCACGACGTCGACCCGCGAATCGGGCACGATGAAGCCGCCCACGCCCACGACCTCGTTCACCTTGACCGAGAAGGCCCTCATGCCCGCAGGGACCTTGAGGGAGAGCAGCCCGCTGTTGTTCTTGTTGGCCGGCACCAGCTTCGACTCCACGATCGGCTCCCCGCGGAGGAAATCCCGTATCGCGACGCGGCCGATCACCGGCTTGAGCGCGGAGAACGCATCCTTGAGGTGGAGGTCTTTCGGCCAGGGGGAGAGGGCCACCTGGTTGGGGTTGATCGTCGAGCCGAGCGGGATGTCCACCACCGCGACCGCGATCCCCATGGTCTGGAGCTTTGCGGCTTCGGCCACCCGGCCCTTCTCCGAGAGGAACCGGTAGGTCCCGATGCCGGCGGCGAGGGCAAGGAGGAACGCGACGGCTACGATTCCGATGATCCGCTTCTTGTCCATAGAGTGGAACCCCCTTAATATTCTTCCCGCATCGACGTGGATGCGGCGAGCGGGATGCTCGAGCCGGAAAGCCCGGGAAGAAACCCGGCCACGGAAAGCGGGAAGTTGTACGTGACGTTCACGGTGCACGTCCCGAAGGGGATGCCGTCGGGAACGACGCTGACGGATGCCCCTACGATGCCGGCGGAGGCGAGGATGGCGTTGGCCCGCCCCGTGGCGGCGCCGACGTTTCCCTGGACGGCCGCAATCCGCACGGCCTCGCGGGAGGCCCCCGTGAGAATGTTCCGGGTCATCCATGCGCGGCCGAGCTCGGCGATCCCGATCAGCAGGAACAGCATCATCAGGGCCACGAGGGTGAACTCCACAAGCGCCTGGCCTCTCCTCGATCTCATTTTCGATTCCTCCGTATGGCCTGTCCCTCCGCCGGGAACCGGGCCTCCGGGGGTGCAGTATCCGTATCCGCCTTCCCCCGGAGGCATTGTTGCGTCGATTTTCCGGCGATCGTTCCG
>DATBLU010000073.1:0-1594 GCA_036555205.1 Candidatus Deferrimicrobiaceae bacterium | reverse complement strand
GGGGTTTACCGCCCGGGCGGCGGATTTCACGCGTTCCGGGTCGAATTTCACGTAGGGGAGCAGGTCGGTCTTGGTGATCACCAGCACGTCGGACGTCCTGAAGACCAGGGGGTATTTAAGCGGCTTCTCGTCCCCCTCGGTCACGCTCAGGGCGACCACGCGCATGTCCTCCCCCAGCGGCACCTCGGCGGGGCATACCAGGTTTCCGACGTTTTCCACGAAGAGCAGGTCGGTCGCGCCCAGGTCGATGTTGTCGAGCGCGGAAAGCAGCACGAACGGCTGAATGTGGCAGGATGACCGGGTGTTGATCTGGTGCGCCTGGACGCCGTGCTTGCGGATCCGCGCCGAGTCGATGTCGGTTTCGATGTCCCCTTCGACGACGGCGATCCGCTTCCTTCCGCGCAGCGCCTCGATGGCCGCCTCGATCAGCGTCGTCTTCCCGGATCCGGGGGATGATATGAGATTCACCGCGAAGACCTTCCGGGCGGCGAGCAGCTCCCGGATCTTACGCGCGGCGTCTTCGGCCGACTGCTGGATCTCTTTCTCTATATCGACTTTCACGATGAAGAAGGATTATACACTACCCCGGGACTGCGCCGGGCCTTCTGGTACACTATCGGGACCGGAATGCAAGGATTTCTGGAGGCTTTAATGCGCGTCATCGGCGTGGGGAACATCCTTCTGTGCGACGAGGGGATCGGGGTCCACCTGGTAAACGAGCTTTCAAAGCGCAACTCCCTTCCGGGCGTCGATTTCGTGGACGGCGGCGTGGCCGGAGGCGCGCTCCTGCCCATCATAGAGGAGCAGGATAAAGTGGTCCTCCTGGACTCGGTGGCGGCGCCCTTCCCCCCCGGCACCGTGCTGAAGCTTTTCCCCGACGACCTCAAACGGAGCACGGACATCCGGTACTCGCTTCACGACCTGAACCTGACCGACACCCTGGACCTGATGCGGCTGCGGGGGACCCTTCCCGACATCATGATCCTGGGCGTCGTCCCGGCGGACATCGAGACGTACCGGATCGGCCTCTCCGACCCACTCGCTGCGAAGTTCGAGGAGATCCTGGCCAAGGTAAGCGCCGAGATCGAAAAGTTCGTCGGCCTCAAAGGGTGACGGTTCGCCGGATGCCGCCGATCGCCGTACGATTCCAGATCAGGGGTGTCGTGCAGGGCGTGGGGTTCCGCCCCTTCGTCTACCGGATCGCCGTCGGAAGCGGCGTGCGCGGGTATGTGACCAACACGCCGGGAAGCGTGATCGTCCATGTCGAGGGCGAAGCCGAAGCGATCCGGCGGTTCCGCGAGCGGTTCCGGGAGGAGCTTCCTCCCGCCGCCAAGGTCGCCCGCATCGCGCAAAAAAAGGTAAAGCCGGAAGGGTTTCCCGGCTTCACGATAGAGAAGAGCGAGCAAGCCGGGATCGCCCTCTCGACCATCCCCCCTGACATCGCATTGTGCGGCGCATGCCTGCGCGAGCTGTCCGACCCCAAGGACCGCCGGCACGGCTATCCGTTCATCAATTGCACGAACTGCGGGCCCAGGTTCACGATCGTCGGCAGGCTCCCTTACGACCGGGAGAACACCTCCATGTCCGCGTTCCC
>DATBLU010000001.1:0-27134 GCA_036555205.1 Candidatus Deferrimicrobiaceae bacterium | reverse complement strand
GAAGCCGGGCGCCCCCGACGAAGAGTTGATCCGCGCGGCGCTCGACGGCGATGACGAGGCTTTCCGGCTTCTGATGGAGAGATACAGGAACCGGGCCTTCCACGTGGCGCTCGGAATCACGGGGGACCCGGACGACGCGCTCGACGTGGTCCAGGAAGCCTTCGTGAAGGCGTATTACAACCTGAAGGATTTCAGGTTCGGCGCAAACTTCTACACCTGGTTTTACCGCCTGTTGGTAAACCAGGCCATAGACAGGTGGAGGAAATCGTCCAGGTCCCAGACGGTTCCCCTCGACGAAAAATGGCTCTCCGAGGAGGTGTCGGCGCCTGACTCGGTGATGTACCCCAGGACCCCCGAGGAGCTCGCGCAGAACCGCCAGCTCTCGGCGGCGCTTTCGCGGGCGATAGACGACCTTCCGGAGTACCACCGCGCGGTGATCATTCTCAGGGAGGTGGACGGGATGGCGTACGAGGAAATATCCAAGGTGCTCCATTGTTCGGTCGGCACCGTGATGTCGCGCCTCCATTACGCGCGGGCCAAGCTCAAGGAGGCGCTGAAAGGATTCCGGGAAGGATAAGGCGATGGACTGCGGCAAGGTTTGCATGATGCTTCAGGACGAGATCGACGGCAGGCTCCCGCCTTCCGAGTCGGCGGAGATTCTCCTCCATCTGGAGTCATGCCCGTCATGCGCGGCGGAAGCGGCCGGCTACAGGCGGGTGGGAGAGATGCTCCGGCTTTGGGCGGAGTCGGGGGCCGGGGAAAAAGCGGCCCGGCTCGACGCGATGTGGACGCGCGTGAGCGCCGGCATCGACGAGCAAAGGCAGCGCGACGAGCCGGCTTCATGGTGGCGGAAATGGATCTGGGTGCCGGCAGGCGCCGTTCTTGCGGTTTTGGTACTCCTGTTCTATCCTTCGGATGTGAGCAGGGCGCCATTTCACCCGACCAGCTTCGACGTCGCGGTGGAGGACCTGGAATCGGACGCCGCGACGGTGGCCCTCGTGGACAAGGGGGAGGACCTTCCCCGGGTGATCTGGATCATCGAAAATGACAAGACCTGAACGCCGTCCGGGCATCCTCCTCCCGGGGATCGCGCTTCTCGCCGTCGTCCTCGCCTCCCTCGCCGCGGAGGCAGCTCCCGCGGGCCCGGTTAGCGTAGACATAGGGGTGGTGGTCGCCTCGAACCAGGGAACCTCGGTCGATCCGGCGCTTTCGGCGCTGCGCGTCAAGCTGCAGTCGATGTTCAGCTATTCATCCTACAAGATGCTCGACCGCGCGAAGCGCAACCTCGCAGTGGGGGAGACGGGGGATTTCGCCCTGCCCGGCGGCCGCAGCATGAAGGTGACGCCTGTGGCCGCGCCGCCGAACAAGGTCCGGCTCGCCGTGCAGATCATGGAGGGGGAGCGAAACCTCCTGACAACGACGCTGGGCATGAGCCGGGGAGGGATGGTCCTGGTCGGGGGCCCCCCCTACCGTTCCGGAGTGATGATCCTGCTCATATCCGCCGAATAGCCGGCGCGATTGAATATCCTTCCTTATTACCGCGTCTGATGACTGAAACGGGGAACTTCGAGCGGGCCGGCCGGGTTTATACCGGCATGGGGAGAAAAGGTCCCGAAGGAGGGGCAGGTGATGAAGAAGCTTATTGCCATAATCGTTGCGGCGGGCATCATTGCGTCGATGACGCCGGCGCCGGCCTCCGCGGGGGACCACGGATGGGCCACGGCCGGCAAGATACTTACCGGGATCATAGGGCTTAACATACTGGGGCACGCCATTTCGCATTCCTATCCGTACCCGGCTCCAGTGTACGGCCCTCCGCCCCACGCCTATTACCCTCCCGAACAGGTATGGGTGCCCGGTCATTACGAGACACGGCTGCGGCGGCAATGGGTCCCGGGCCACTGGGAGATAGAGCGGTTCGGGCGGCATGACCGCGGGGATGGCTACGATGACGACGACGACTATCGCTACGAGACCCGCCGGGTCTGGATCCCCGGCCGCTACCGCGATTTTGAGGTCGACGTATGGATTCCAGGCCACTGGGAGGGATGACCTTCCGGGGCGGCCGACCCGTCGGCACGTCAATCCAACCAACAGAAACCCCCGGGCATCCCGGGGGTTTTTTTGTTTACTCCCTGCTTCCTGCGGTTATCCTTAAAGCGATGCGCGAAAATTAATCTTCCGCGTGAGGGTAGCCGGAGTGGCCGAAAATACATCTTCACACGCTTCCTCCCTGAGGAACTCGCTTTGGAACCTCCTGTACCGTGTCGTCTCGGCGACGGACCATTCGAGGACCGTGTGGACGGCCGTTCTGCGCGGATCGTGCCTCGCCTTCTTCAAGGAGCCGATCGACGAGATCCCGCAGGCGGACAACGACGCCTCCCGCCTGTCATTCAGGGGGCGTTTTTTCGCGCTGCCGGATTATCGCATCTACGACCTGTTCGAATTCCTGCTCGGCGACGACAAGGCCGGCCTGAAGGAGATGGACCGAAAACTGATCCGCCGCAGCATGAACGAAGTGCTTGACCAGGAAAGCGCCCCCGTCCGGCTGCTTCGCGACCGGTTCGTTCCGCTGCCGGATTCGCTTGGATTCGACGCGGTGGCGGCGGCGGAGGAGAAGCTGAACATGTTCGACCTGGCCGCGGGCTCGCGGCACCTGGCGTCCGCCGTAGCTTTCCTTTCGAGGCGCCCGGAGGCCGCGGCGCGCGAGGCGGTTCGTGAAGCGCTGCTTGCGGTAGCGGCGGTCGTCCGTACCCTGAGCGGGGAGAAAGGGGCTGTCGCCTTGGGAACCGCCTCGCCGGTGGCGAAGTCCTTGGACATCCCTTCGGACCTGCTTGAAGGGATCAACGCCACCCTTCGCCGCTGTCATGCGTTGAGCGGTCTCCCCGGCGCCCCCGCAGGCGAGGGCACCGTGGACCTCCGCGAGGCGGCGTTCCTGGTCGTCTTCTGCTCATCGACGGTGAACTACCTGCTGTCCCGCCGTTAGTCCGCGCTACGTCCGCGCGAGGAGGCCCGGCGGGGGAGCCGCCGGCCGGCGGCGCAGAAGCGCATCTACGACATGCGCGGCGGACGGGACTACCTCGAACAGGTCCAGGTTCCGCGGGGACACGGTCCGGACTTTCACCGATTTGCGGCAGAATGAGAGGACCGGGTTGAACCACCCGAGCGTGTTGGCCACCACGATCGGCCGCGAGTGCAAGCCCAGCTGCTTCCAGGTCAGGATCTCGAAAAACTCGTCCATGGTGCCGAATCCGCCCGCGAGCACCGCATACGCATCGGCGCGCCGGCTCATCTCCATCTTCCTCTCGTGCATGGAGCCGGTTACGATCATCCGCGTCAGTCCCTCGTGCGCGAGTTCCTTGGTGCAGAGAAACCTTGGAATTACGCCGTATGCCTTTCCGCCGCCGGCGAGGATACGGTCCGCAAGGACCCCCATGAGCCCCACCGAGCCGCCTCCGTAGACGAGCGAAATGTTTTCTTCCACCATCCTGTCGGCAAGCGCGATCGCGTCCCGGCGAAATCGCTCGGGGAGGTGGTTGCTGGAGGAACTGAAGATGCACAGGCGCCGGATCTTCATCTCTGCAGACCATACGGCGAATCGGGGGAAAAAGGAAGCGATTGAAATCTATTGACAGGCTGAATCCAATTTAAATACTATATAGACGATAGACATAATATGGGAGGATGACATGACAAAATGGTTCCGTGATAATTCCCTGTCGATCGGCCGCACCCCGCTGGTGAAGCTCAACAAAATAGTTGACGGATCAGGCACTACGGTCCTCGGCAAGGTCGAGGGGCGCAACCCTTCGTATTCGGTCAAGTGCAGGATCGGCGCATCCATGGTTTGGGACGCGGAAAAGAAGGGGCTGCTGGGTCCGGGCAAGACCATCGTCGAGCCGACATCCGGGAACACCGGGATCGCGCTGGCGTTCGTCGCCGCCGCCCGCGGATACGAGATCATCCTCACGATGCCGGAGACGATGAGCATCGAGCGCCGCCAGGTGCTGAAGGCGTTCGGCGCCAAGCTGATCCTGACCGAGGGGGCAAAGGGGATGAAGGGGGCGATCGGGAAGGCGGAGGAAATCGTCGCCTCGAACCCGTCCAAATATTTCATGCCGCAACAGTTCAACAATCCGGCGAACCCGAAGATACACGAGGAGACGACCGGACCGGAGATATGGGAGGACACCGGAGGAGCGATCGATGTCCTGGTGTCGGGCGTCGGCACCGGGGGGACCATCACCGGCGTGTCCCGATACATAAAGAACACCAGGGGGAAAAAGATCGTCTCGGTTGCGGTCGAGCCGTCCCACAGCCCGGTGATCACGCAGACGATGCGCGGCGAGCCGTTGAAGCCCGGCCCCCACAAGATCCAGGGGCTCGGGGCCGGATTCATCCCACAGGTGCTGGACCTGTCGATGGTCGACCGCGTGGAGCAGGTGACCAACGACGAGTCCGTCGAGTATGCCAGGCGGTTGTCCAGGGAGGAGGGAATCCTCTCCGGCATCTCCTCCGGCGCTGCGGCCGCGGTGGCTGCGCGGCTGGCGAAGCTACCGGAGTTCGCCGGGAAGACGATCGTGACGATCCTGCCTGACGCAGGGGAGCGCTACATGACGACCGTACTTTTCGAGGGATGGTTCGAGAACGAGGCGGCCGCCACGGTTATTTAATTTCGGCTCCGCCGGGTGCCGACGTACAGGGTGACGATGCCGAAGGTGAGCGGACGGTATTCGACGGTGTCGCAGCCGGCGGCACGCATCATCCCGGCGAAAACCGGCGGGGACGGAAACGCCAGCACCGATTCCGGCAGGTAGGCGTAGGCGCTGCGCTTCGAAACGAGGCCGCCGATCCGCGGGAGCACCCGGGTGAAGTAGAAGCGGTACAATGCGCCGAAGAGCGGCCCTTCGGGCTGAGAGAACTCCAGCACGACGACCCTTCCGCCGTGCCTCACCACGCGGCACATCTCGGAGAGGGCACGCTCCCGGTCCACGACGTTCCTGATCCCGAAGGCGATCGATGCCGAATCGAACGCGCAGTCGCGGAACGGAAGCGCTTCCCCGGGGGAGAGCACGAACGCCATCCTGCCCCCCTTGGCCGAAACGGAAGACTTCTCCCGCCCTATCCGCATCATTTCAAGGGAGATGTCCGATCCGACTACGAACGATTCGTTCCCCTTCCGCCGGAGGATTTCCAACGCCACGTCGGCCGTTCCGGTCGCGACATCCAGGTGCCTCCCTCCCGGCTCCGGCCCGGTCCCGTCGACGGCCTGCCGCCGCCAATGCCGGTCCCGACCCAGCGACAGCAGCCGGTTAAGCAGATCGTACCTGGGCGCGATCGATGAGAACATCTCGCCGATCCTGCGGTTTCGCTCGTCCATCCGATACAATGCTTTTCTCCGCCGGTTAATTCAGGGTGCTACAGTATATCAGCGCCGTCCGGGCGGAAAACCGGAAACTATCCCTGGCAGGCCGGGTTTATAAGTTTCAAGAAGGACGGCGGGAATTGAATTTCCCGGCCCCCGGGCTTCGTCTAACGGATGAGACAATTTCGACGGGGAAACGTGAAGAGGGGCGCCATGAAGCGATATATTTCCTTTTTCCTTGCTGCGTTGATCGCCTTCGCCGGCGCCTCTTTGTCGAGTCCGGCGTTTGCGGCGGAAGGGGAGGCCGACGAGGAAGGATTTTCCGCCTATTCGGTCGCACGCCTCAAAATTTTCCAGGGGACCGCATGGATCCGCTCTCCGGACTCCGGAGAGTGGGAGGAAGTGACCACGAACACGCCGGTTACGGAAAGGTCCCGCGTTAACATACCTGCCGGTTCGGAAGCGGAACTACAGTTCCACGGCGGGCAGTTCGTCCTTCTGACCGAGGGGACCGAAGTGGACGTCAGCAAGTTCGACGAGACCAATACCGTGTTCCGGCTGCGGTCCGGCGAGGTCAGGTTCGATCTTCCCTCGGATGACTTCTCCCCCGTGCGGATGGCGATACCGAGCGGAAGCAAGGTCGATTTCAACGTTCCGGGCAGGTACTGGCTGAACGTCCGGGAAAACGGCCAAACCCGCCTGGTCGTGCGTTCCGGTGAAGGATCCGTTTCCCACGAAAAAGGCGCTTTCGGGGTAAAGGCTGGCGAAGAAGCCGTCATAGGCGCGGACGTCCATATAGCCGCGTACGAAGGCGTACCCGAGGAGGAGGCGGCCCCGCCTCCCCCGCTGTCCGAAGAGGAGAGACAGGCGGAGGTTCCTCCGGCGGCGGCGTACGAACTGAGAAACTACGGCGATTGGGTCCACTCCGCCGATTACGGGTGGGTCTGGCAACCCAGGACCGCGGCCGGCTGGTCTCCTTACTACTACGGCCGCTGGGCGTGGGTCTCTCCTTACGGATGGACCTGGGTTTCCTATGAGCCCTGGGGATGGTATCCCTACCATTTCGGGTGGTGGGCGAGCGATCCCTTCCTCGGGTGGGTCTGGTGTCCATTCCGCTCGTTCGTTTCGGTAAGCTTCGCGTTCGGGCATTCCCACTTCTTCCACCATCACGGCAACGCCTTTTTCTTCCCGGCCACCGTTCGGTTCGTAAGGGACGGACGCTCCGTGCGCTGGGTGCCGCTGCGCCCCGGCGAGCGTTTCGTCCGCTCGGGATTCACCCGTACGGACGCCCGGCTCGCCAGGTTTGAGCGCCCCCTGCAGCGCGGCACGGTCTTTACGAGGGCCGACAGGGGCGGGAAGAGGGAATGGCGGGAATGGACGTCCGTACGCAGGGACAGGCAGACGGTGCAGGTGAGGGAACGCGCCGCAAGGCCGTCCGGAGAAGCGGTGCGCCGCCCGGGTCCGTCAAGGGAGGAACGCCCCGCGGTCCGCACGCCCGCCGAGCGGGTCCGTCCCGAGAGGCAGGAAAGGGTGCAGCCTCGCCGCCGCAGCCAGGACATTCAGGAGCGGGCGCCGCAGCGCAACTTAAGAAGCGGCGAGAGCCGTCCGGTTTTCAGGGGGGAATCTCCTTCAAGGCAGCGGACGGAATCCGGAATTACGATGCGCCCGCAGAGGTCCGTTCCGTCCCTTCCGGAGCGGCAGGTTACAACTACTCCGCCGCCGAGGAGGGAAGCTCCCCGGGCACAGGTACCGCAGCGGCGTGAAGGATCCGTATTCGTTGGGGAGAGGACCCGTCCGGAACCGCCTGCCGGGCGTTTCGCGCCGAACCGCGGCTTCGTGCGCCCGGATAGGGGCGGCAGCGCCGGAATGCCTGAGGTAAGGAGAGAGTCAAGCCGGCCGGCGGTCCGGAATTCCGGGGGCGGGGACAACTTCATCCGGGGCGGCGGCTTCAACCGGGGAGTCGACTCGAACCGGGGCGGCAGCTTCAACCGGGGAGTTGACTCGAACCTGGGCGGCAGCTTCAACCGGGGAGGCTCCGGCGGCCGGTCCGGTTTCGGGGGAGGCGGTGGATTCAGGGGATCGGGCGGGGGCGGCAGGCGATAGGGTAACTTTTACTTCTGCTCTTCAGGCTCCGCCTCCGGCGGCACCGCAACATCGGGCTGGTAAATGTCTATTTCTATGAGCCTTAGCCATCGTCCGCTGTATTCGTCGCCGACCGATAGCGGCTCCAGCGGAGGCCTCCACCGACCCGACTCTTCGGCGCGCAGGCTTACATCAGGCGATTCCATAGCGGGAAGGCGGACCGCGACACCCGGCGGGTTATCGGGCCGGGATGCCTGCTTCGCGGTCGAACACCCGCCTACAAGCGAAAGAACTACCAGCATCAGCAACGCGAGAAGGATGACCATCATTACCCGCTTCATGGCCCCTGCCTCCCCCACATCTCGATTTCATTCTACGCCTGTTTCGTAAGAGGGGGGTAACGGCGGTTATCGAGCGCGGGCGTGATGCCGGACAGCGCCGGTGGAGGAGGAAGCGTTGACGATCGTTGCGGGCCCGTTGCTGTCGAGCCTGGTCGATCTTGAACAAGGAGCGGCCCGTTCCGCCGCTCATTGTTCCTTTATTCCCCTTGTGATTTCCGTTGCGGGATTTCTTTTGGCCCTGCTCCTTTCCCTGCGCCTGAAATCGAAAGGGCAAGGCTGATCGCTTCCTTCCGGTTTTTCGCCTTGCCGGTGAGAACGGCTTCCCGCACTTCATCAAGCGCGGCTTCCAGGCGGGGCGAGGCGGGTATCCCCAGGCGGAGCAGATCCTGCCCGGAAAGAAGAGGGGGGCGCAGGGCCGCCATCCTCAACAGGGGCCGGAAGTCCGTCGGCTTTCGCCTTGCCGCTTCTCTTTTTGCCTCGTATAGCGACAGGAGATGCGAAGGGTCTTCCCACCTGCCGAATATGGATTCGACCCGGGCGTGCGGGCACTTCAACAGCCGGTAGTGTTCGAGCCGCGCCAGGTCTTCCAGCATCCGGACGACTTCACGCACCTGGGGAAAATGGAGGCGCCTGACGATGCTCTCGGTGCGGGGAAGGCGGAAGAGCCGCATCTCCTCCCCGCGCGGCAGCGCGTAGGCCTTCGCCCGGGGCGCATGCCGGGCGTATTCCCGCATGCGGGCATCGCACTCGAATTCCGCAGCGTCGGCGAGAAGGCCGGCCAGCAACGGCGTCTCCGGCAGGGGATGTCCAAGGCGTTTTTCAAGGAAGGCGAACCTCCGCTCGATCCGGGCCGGAGTTTTGCCCGAGGTGCGCGCTTCGGGGAAAATGATCCTCAGGATTCCCGACCTGTGGAGATCCTCGACCGTGCCCACGGGGCATGCCGCGAACGACCGCAGCAATTCCCCCGCGATGCGTTCCCCCGGTATCGTTCCCAGCAGTTCGGGCGCCACGCGACGGATCGCGGCCCAGGTCTCCTTCTCGACCGAGTATCCCGGCCGCTCGTTTTTCTGTCGGATGGCGCGAAGCATGCGCAGCGGGTCCTCCCGGAACCGGTCCTCCGGATTTCCCACTCCCCGGATGCGCCTTGCCCGCAGGTCGGCCAGCCCACCGAAGAAGTCGAGGAGCTCCCCGGTCAGCTTTCCCCTCTCCGTCCGGAGCGCGAACAGGAGGCTGTTGATGGTGAAGTCGCGCCGGGCGGCGTCCTCCCGCGCTCCGACATCCTTCGTCCGGACGTCGAACTCGCGATGCCCCGGTCCGGTGGAGCGCTCCGACCGTGCAAGGGCCACGTCTATATCGTCGCCTGCCCAGGCGGCCGCCACCTTGTAGACGGCGAACGCCTTTCCGACGGGAATGACCCTGCGGATTCCCAGTCCCCTCGCGCGAAGGGAACGCAGCAGCCTGCCCAAGGGTTGGAACTCCATCCCGGAGATCATGAGGTCGACGTCCTTGCCGCGGCACCCCTCGGCAAGGTCGCGGACGAAGCCACCGACCAGATACGGCCTACCTCCCGCGCGCTCGGCTCCGCGGCATAATTCCTCCAGAAACCGCCAGAGCGGCCTCCTGGCGCGCAGGGCCCGAACGATGCGGCCGGAAATCCCGTCCGCGACGGTTTTTTCGTCAGGCGGCGCCATTCATCCAGTCAGCTTCCCTATGACCTTATCCTTGTACTCGGGGAAATCCTCTATGTGGAGGGGCCTCTTCCTGGTCAGGTTGAGCCGGAGGAGCTTGGCGTCCAATTCCTTGAGCTTGCGTCTTCTCTCGCCTTCGTCTTCCACGGAGGCGATAAGGCTCTTCAACGTTACTATCTCCTTGCGGATCTCCAGCTCCGGCGGAAGGCATCCGGCGTTCTTGAGGATCTTGTAAGCTACCCGCACATCTTCGGGGACCATCGAGTCGTCCTCGATCTCGAGCGGCTTCCCGGCTCCGGGGAGGTTGTCGAACTCCCCCCTTGCCATGGCTTCACGGATCTTCTCCTCCGCGAGGAGCGCCAATGGGTCCATGGGGAGATGATATCATCGGGAGGACTTCGGGAGGAGGAGGGTATGGAGCGGAAGTTTGCCGGCCGGAAATTGCAGCTGACGCAGGGCGACATCACGCACGAGACGACCGATGCGATCGTCAATGCCGCCAATTCCTCGCTCATGGGAGGAGGGGGGGTGGACGGCGCGATCCACCGCGCCGGTGGCCCTGCGATCCTCGATGAGTGCAGGGCGATACGTGCACTGCGGGGGGGATGCCCTGCCGGTGAAGCCGTGATTACAACGGGCGGTCGTCTCGCCGCGCGGCATGTCATTCACACGGTGGGCCCGGTGTGGAAGGGCGGAAGGAGCGGGGAGAGCGCGCTGCTCGCATCCTGTTATCTGAACTCACTTCGCCTGGCCGCGGAAAAAGGGTTGTCGTCGGTCGCTTTTCCGTCGATCTCGACGGGCGTCTACGGATATCCCGTGGATGAAGCGGCTAAGGTGGCGATATCCGCAGTGGCCGGCTTCCTCATGGGGGAGGAACGCGCCCCGCGGCTCGTAAGGTTCGTGCTTTTCGACGGGGGGACCTTCACGGCGTATCGGAAGGCGATGGAAGCGTTATAGCCAGCCGTGTTTTTCCAGAGCCGCGATTATCCTCCGCGCCGCGTCGGCAGGATTTTCCGAATCCCCCCGCACGACCAGTTCCGGATGCAGGGGGGGTTCGTACCCGGCCTGGATTCCCGGCACATTGGGTGCCTTACCCTCGCGGCCCTTGCGGTAGATCCCCTTCGGGTCCCTCGATTCGCAAACCGGGAGGGGGCAGTCGACGTAGACCTCCATGAACTCGGGGATCTGCTCGCGCGCCCGGTCCCGATAGGCGCGGCGGTTCGCCGTGGCGTCGAAAATGACGGACACCCCGTGCCGCGAAAGCAGCGCCCCTATGTATGCCACGCCGCCGTAGAAGGCGTTCCGTTCCTCCTCGGTGTACACGGGTGCCGGGGTCAGAATTCGCCGCAGCGCGTCGGATTCCAGGATCGCCGCGTTCACCCCGCGCGCGGCAAGCTCGTTTCCGAGAGCAGCCGCCACGGTGGATTTTCCCGAAGCAGGCAGGCCCGTCAGCCAGACCGCGAATCCACGCCGCACAGGCATCTCACGCACCGCAGTACGCGTTCACCAGCGCCGGGTCGAAGCCTTCCGCGTCCAGCACGGCCTCGAGGAAGGAGAAGAGCTTGCGGCGCACCTCCTCCGGGAGGGTGGGGTACCAGACAGGGCTTGCCATGACAAGGCAGCGGAACGCATAGAACGGAGCGGCCACCTCCAGGATTTCCATGTCGCCGGTTTTCTCGAGATATCGGTCCCAGAATCCGCGGAACAGGGTCTCGAAGGGCCCCGCAAGCCGTCCTTCGCGCTGCAGCGAGCAGAAAAGGTAGTTCCCGGTTATGGAGGTTACGTCGTCGGCCGGCTCGCCCCACTCCCCGCGGGAGCGGTCGATCACGCTGAAGTCGGTCCCTTCGCGAAACAGTATGTTGTAGGGGTGGAAGTCGCCGTGGACCCGGCGCAGGCGGTGCGAGCGGCCTTTGAGCCGCCATCGCCAGCCGACGCAGCGGCGCTCGATGCCCTCAAGCAGGCCGCTCGTTATGAATCCGTGCTTCGCGGGGTAGCCGTCGGCTATGCCCATGATGCACTCGCCGTGCCCCAGCAGCTCCCGGATCCGGCGGACGTACAGACCCTGGCCGGTCCCGCGCAAATCGTGGATTCCGGCAAGGTAGTCGCACAGGGCGTCGGCCCTTGCCTTGTCGAGTCCGCTCAGGCTGTACTCGGTCTGAATGCGGTCGAGGTCATGGATGTAGGCGGTCCCTTCGACGAAATCCGCGAGGAGGAAAAACTCCTGCGCTTTCCCGAGCGAGATCAATTCGCCTTCGCCCTGAAAGGCTCCGACGTCGATGGAGCGGGCGTGGCGGGGGAGCTTGTTGAAGGCGTGATAATCCCACAGGAGCATCTGGGCGCGGTCCGCCATGTGGTCGTGCCCGTAAGGCCCCGCCGAAAGAGTCTCCAGGACGGATTTCATCCTTTGCCCGTCAGCCTCGTACTCGATCAGGACCGGCACCCCGTAGCCGAATCCCTTGACGGCGCCGGCCGTCGTTTTCTCTCCCAGAAGTGAAAGGCGAAGCACGCGGACGGGTTTATCAAGGAGGGCCGAGAGGTAGGGCTCGAGGTTCTCGCGCGAGAGGTCGGGCATCCGCCACCCCGCCTCAGCCGGCGAGAATCTGTTTCAGGTGGTTTATGTCGTGACGCGCCATCCGCGCAGCCAGCTCCTCAAGCGTCATGCGCCCGGATTCCGGGTGGACGCCCGTGCGCTTCATCTGTTCCTCGCGCAGGGAGGAAAGGAGCGCTACGTTGTCCGCCCGAAGCGCGGCGAACCTGGCGACCAGCTTCTCCGGTTTGCGTTCCCTGTACGTCCGCAGCCCCGCGATCCACTTTTCCTGGTCGAAGAACGAAATGTTGGGGTCCTCCTCGCAGACCATCTTGCGGATCCGGAACGTCATGACGGTTTCCGTGTCCAGCATGTGGGCGAGGATGTCGCCGCGGGTCCAGCAGTCCCCCGCGGGGCGGGCGGCCAGCCACTTGGGGGAGGCGGCGGACGCCGCCTTCCGGAACAGCGCGGGGCTCCTGCGCAGCACGCCTATTATGTCCCCGCTGTCCAGCTTATCCTCCAGGGGGGCGATCCGCGCCGCTGATAAATCGATCTTGCCGGCCGCCATCGCATCTTCTCCTCGGTCGTCCCCAGTTTACACCAGCGCATCCCGCCTATTCGAGCGCGGCCCGGAATTCTCCGAATTCCCGGACGGCGTTGGACTGGGCGATGGCGCGCAATCCGTCCATCTCGTCGTATCGCCCAAGGGCCAATGCCACGAGAGCCCCGTCCAGCTCGCCGCGATCCGCCATATCGCGAAGCACCCGCGTCGCTTCCTCCCGGGTCATTGCCTTGCGATAGGGGCGGTTTTCCGTGACGCTCGTGAAAACGTCGGCGACCGCCATGATCCGCGCCCCCAGGGGAAGTTCGTCCCCCGTGTAGCGGAACGGATATCCGCTTCCGTTAAGCCGCTCCTGATGCAGCCCCCCCCAGGAGGCGATCGCTTCGAGCGCGTCGATGGATTCCAGGACCTGGTACGTGTAGTAGACATGGGTTCGCATGACGTACCATTCCTCCCGGGAGAGCTTCCCCGGCTTTTCCAGGATTTCGGAAGGGACGGCGAGCTTTCCCAGGTCGTGCAGGTATGCGGCGATCTCGAACATGCTGCATTCCCGCGGAGAAAATCCGACCAGGCGCGCCAGCGCTCCGCCGGCGGCCGCCACGCCGCTAGAGTGTGTGGCCGTGAACTCGCTCTTGAAGTCGATTATCCGGCAGATCACGCGCGAGAGCTCCAGCAGCCCGCTCATGTCGATTCCGGCGATCTGCAACGACAGCTCCCGCCGGATGACGGCTTCCATCGCCGAGGATGCGATCTCGAGCCAGACATAATCCTTTTCGGCGAGCCTGTATAAGGCATCCGCACAACCGGGTTCGAACAATTCCCCCTTGCGCCTCATGATCGCGTCGCGAATGCGGTTGACCTGTCCCAGCACCTCGGGGCCTTTGGTTATAAGCACCGCCACCCGATCGGCCAGGTGGAGGACATGGCTTCCCGAAGGCACCCGCTTGCCGCCGCAAGTCATTCCTTCCCCGTGCTTCCACGGAAGATGGTGGAATTCCACCATGGACGCGACGCGTGAGAACGGCTTGAAGTCTTTCAGGAGAAGGTATCCCGCGATCGAGTGCTGCATCGGCATGGTTTCCTCGAAGGCAAGGATATCCAGCCGTTCTTTCAGGGAAAAAGCGCCGATATCGTGAAGGGCTCCGGCGATGCCGAGCTCCCGCCGCTCCTCGACGGGCATCGCCAGCTCCTCGCCCAGCCGCATCGCCAGGTACGCAACCCGGAGGTTGTGATCCGCAACGGCGGGACACATCATGTCCATCGTTCTGGCGAGCGGAGTGACGAGGTCCCACAGGTTTACGCGGAGTTCCTTGCCAAGGTTCACGATGTTTACCCCTCCCTCCGCGGTCGTTGCCGCGGCATGGGGTCTGGATGCATCCCCGGCAGGCTTATTTCATTATTGCGGTCTTGCGCCCGGATGGCAAGAAGCGATGAAGGCGGGACGGGTCTTTTTGGCGGCGAATTCCCTTTCGGAAACCTCAACCCTGGGCGGAACCTATCGAAACGAACTTTTTCCGGCAAAGGGGACATTCGGGCTCGTAGCGGCCCGAACCCAGGTCTATGCGCTTTTCCCATTCGTGCCCGCAAAGCATGCAGGTCAGGAAAAGGATCACATGGCCCTCGTCGTCGTCCTCGGCCATCCGTCTCTCCTCTCTCACGTCATATTTTCCGAACGGTCGGATGTTTTTTGGCTTTCGACGCCTCCCAGTTCATCACATTGAAAGTTACCGATTGATTACATTTTGCGGTTTTCCCGGCGGAAAGTCGGGAGTGGTATAGTTATGCGCATGAAGGCGCTGCTCCTTGAGAACATACATCCTGCGGCGGTACGGGTCTTCGAGGCGGCCGGGTTCGATGTGGAGTCGTTTCCCCACGGCGCGGGCAAGAAAGCGCTGGTCCGCATGATAGAGGACGCAACCGTCCTGGGGATAAGGTCGAAAACCCGCGTCGGATCGGAAATCCTTCAGCGTTCCCGGGCGCTTGCAGCGATCGGGGCGTTCTGCATCGGCACGGAACAGGTCGACCTCTCCGCATGCAATGCCATGGGCATCGCGGTCTTCAATGCGCCGTACAGCAATACGCGCAGCGTCGTCGAGATGACCTTGGGGGAAATGATCCTGCTCATGCGTGGAGTATTCGAGAGCAGCGACCGGCTCCACAAAGGCGTCTGGACGAAGAGCTCCAAGGGGTTTCGCGAGATCCGGGGCCGACGCCTGGGGATTATCGGGTATGGAAATATCGGTTCGCAGCTTTCGGTCCTTGCGGAGTCGCTGGGCATGGAGGTCTGGTATCACGATATCGAAGACAAGCTTTCCCTGGGGAACGCCCGGAAGTGCGGTTTCGAGGAGCTCCTGCAACGATGCGACATCATCACCGTGCATGTCGACGGCCGTGAATCGAACAGGCACCTCATCGGCGAGCCGGAGTTCGCCTTGATGAAGCAGGGGGTCGTTTTCCTGAACTTGAGCCGGGGATTCGTGGTCGACCTGGAGGCCCTTGCCCGATACCTGAGAAACGGCGTCGTCAAGGGGGCCGCCGTGGATGTTTACCCGGAGGAGCCCGAGGACGGCAAGTCTCCTTTCTCTTCGCCGTTGCAGGGTCTGCCCAACGTGATCCTGACGCCCCATATCGGCGGCTCCACGGAAGAAGCCCAGGCAGGGATAGGCGCCTTCGTGGCGGAGCGGATCGTGGCGTATCTGGCGACCGGCGGCACGGCTTCGAGCGTCAATTTCCCCGTCTATCAACCGCTCGGGCGAACCTACCTGCACAGGTTCGCGCATATACACGAAAACATCCCCGGGATGCTCGCCCGGATAAACGACTTGTTCGCGCGCCGCGAAATAAACATCGCAGGGCAGCACCTGGAGACGCGCGGAACCGTCGGATACGCGATCATAGACGTGGACGGCCCGTGCAACGAGGGGATTCTTCGCGACCTGGAGGCGATCCCTCACACGATCAGGGTCCGCCAAATTTACTGAAATGGTTTCCCGGTTAAAGACTGGAGCCGACGGCCAGGATTGAACTGGCAACCTGCTGATTACGAATCAGCTGCTCTACCGTTGAGCTACGTCGGCCCTATGCGGAATGGTCGATATGGTGCAGCCAGTAAGATTATGGACTGCCTCCGCCGATGTCAAGAGTGCTCGATCTGGTACTGCTCGATGTGCAGCTTGTCGGACGCCGAGATATTGACCTTCATCCCGTACCGGTTCTCCAGCTTCTCGAGGAAACGCCGCTCCTCGCCGAACAGCTCCTCCGCCAGCGCCGGATGCACGTGGAGGAAGACCTGCTTCCCGGAGAGCAGCGCGCCCTGCCGCTCCAGCGCGCGGAATATCTCGTAGCAGATGGTCTTCTTGGACTTTATGACGCCCTCGCCGGAGCAGTAGGGGCACCCCTCCGAAAGCGACCGGGCAAGGCTCTCGCGGACGCGCTTGCGCGTCATCTCCACCAGGCCGAGCTCCGAGATCTTGCAGATGGTAGTCTTGCTCCTGTCGGCGCGCAGGGTGTCGACCAGCGCCTGGTACACCTTCTCGCGGTTCTCCTCGCTCTTCATGTCGATGAAGTCGATTATGATGATCCCTCCGACGTTGCGCAGGCGTAGCTGGTAGACGATCTCCTTCACCGCCTCGAGGTTGATCTTGACGGTCGTTTCCTCGAGCGAGGTCCGTCCGACGTACTTTCCCGTGTTGACGTCGATGACGGTCAATGCCTCGGTCTGCTCGATCACTATGTACCCGCCGCTTTTCAGCCAGACCTTCTTGTCGAGCGCGCGCGCGAGCTCGATCTCTATGCCGTGGTGCTCGAAGATCGGCTGCGGCCCCTCGAACAGCTCGATCCGGTCCTGTATGCGGGGGAAGAACTGCGCCGCGAAACCCCTGATCCGCGTATGCTCCTCCTCGGAGTCGACCACGATCCGGTCCATGTCCGCCGTGAAGAGATCCCGCACCGCGCGCAGGGAGAGCGACAGCTCCCGGTGCACAAGCGACGGCGCGCTGGATGAGTCGCTCTTCTTGCGGATGGCCTCCCACAGGCAGACGAGGTAATCCATGTCGGCCTTGAGCTCCGCCTCCGTCTTCCCCTCCGCGGCCGTCCGTACGATCGCTCCCATGCCTTCGGGGCGTATCTTCTCCACGAGCCCGCTCAGGCGCTCCCGCTCCTCCTGGTCGTCGATGCGGCGGGATATGCCGATGTGGACGGACCACGTGAGCAGGACCAGGTACCGCCCGGGAAGGGTGATATGGCTCGTGATCCGGGCTCCCTTGGTTCCCAACGGTTCCTTGGCCACCTGCACCAGGATGTGCTGGCCCTCGCGGATAAGCCCTTCGATCGGGGGCAGGAAATGCTCCTGCGGGTAACGCGCTTCCCGTATCCCGATGTCCTCCGGGAGCACGGGCTCCTCGCCGCTGTCGGAGTCGAACTCGAGCTGCGGGGTGACGAAGTCCCCGGCGAAGAGAAACCCCGCCTTGTCCATCCCGATGTCCACGAAGGCGGCCTGCATTCCCGGGAGCACGCGGATGACCTTCCCCTTGTAGATGTTGCCGACGATGTTCTGGTCCCCGCGGCGCTCTATGAGGAGCTCCACCAGGATCCCCGATTCCAGCGTCGCCACGCGCGTCTCGTAAGGCGCCGCATTTACGACGATGAGCTTGTTGGCCTTCTGCACTTTATCTCTTTCTTCGCGGAACGGGCTCCGCCGCGATTTTCTTCATGAGGAACCGGTCGGCCGCGAACGTCGTGCCGAGGAGCGCCGAAACCGCGTCGAGCGGCCGTACGCCCCTTCCTGTCCCATGGATGATTGTAATGAAGAGCCCGTCGCCGTTCATCAGGAATTTGGTGACAAGGGGCTTGATGTCGATCGTAAGGCGTGTTTCCTCCCGCATTACATCCACCGGAAAGGACTCCGATGCGGCGAGCTTCTCCCACGCCTCGGCGGCCCCCGAAGGGGTAGCCTCCTTCGGGAATCCCGATGCGGTCGCCGGATCTATCCGGTACGTGCAGTGCATGTCGAAGTCGGAGATGCGGGGACTGCCCGGCGGCACGAGGCGCGCCGATACGCAGCCTATCCCCTCCGGAAGGAAAGCGGGCAGCTTCCTTTCCAGCTCGGATGCAGCCACCGGAAGGCTGAATTCCGCTTCCACATACTCCGCGAGGCTCTCGGTCCCCACCGGCAGCGCCGGCGAGAACGAGAGGCGGGGGGCCGGGTTGAATCCCTGGCTGTACGCGACGGGGAATCCGGCCCGGCGCAGCGACCGGCCCCACAGGGACTGTATCTCGAGGCCGGATAGAAACCTGGCCGGACCTTCCTTGGAATACCGGATGCGGAGCAGATGCCGTCCTTGCGCGGCCGGCGCGGCCGCCGCGGATCGTCTCTCCGCGGAATGCGCGCCTTCCTCCGAGGCGGTCATCGCCGAATAGGTGATGTTGGAGAGCCCGGGCGGGCACGCGCCGCACGCGGAGCATTCCCCCGAGCGGCAGTCAGGGGTGGCTTCACCCGATCGCGCTTTCCCGCGCTCCGAAAGGAGAAATTCCCGATCGATCCCCGCGTCGACGAAATCCCAGGGGAGGGGTTGCGCCGTGTCCCGCTCTCCGAGGTAGTCGCGCATGGCGAGCCCCGCCTCCGAGAACGCCTGGCGCCAAATTTCCGGCCTGAACGACTCGGTCCACGCGTCGAACCGCGCCCCCAGCCGATAGGCGCGAAGCAGGACTCCCCCGAGCCTTCCGTCCCCGCGGGAGAACGCACCCTCCAGCTCGGAAACCGCCGGTGAGTGGAACTTGACCTCGATATTCTTGTCACGCCCGACCTCCGCGCGTACGATCGCCACCCGCTCCTCGATCTCCTCCTTGGCGATCTGGCGCTCCCACTGGAACGGCGTGTGCGGCTTCGGCACGAAGGCGGACAGGCTTGCCGTTATCGTGTTCCTCTTCCCGTGGCGGCGGGCGACCGTCGCCACCTGCTTCGCCAGCCGGCCTATCGATGCGACGTCCCCGGCCGTTTCGCCGGGCAGCCCCACCATGAAGTAAAGCTTGAGCGTCTGCCAGCCGTTGGCGAAGATCCACTCGGCGGACCGCATCAGCTCCTCGTCGCGGATGTCCTTGTTGAGCGACTGCCGGAGCCGTTCCGTGCCCGCCTCCGGGGCCAGCGTGAAGCCGGTCTTGCGGACCTTCCTTATCTGCCGAACGGTGTTCTCGCTCAATGCGTCCAGGCGAAGCGACGGCAGGGAAACGGAGATCCGCTCGGGCGAAAGCGTATCCATCGCCTCGGTTATCAGCCTGTCGATGCAGCCGTAATCGGCGGCCGACAGCGAAAGCAGCCCGACCTCGTCGTATCCGGTCCTGGGCGCGACCTCCTGCAGATAACGCAGGAGGAGCAGCGGATCCCGCTCCCGCACCGGCCGATAGACGTAGCCGGCCTGGCAGAACCTGCACCCCCTGGTGCAGCCGCGGGATATCTCGATGCCCAGGCGATCGTGGACGACGCGCATCGACGGCAGGATAGGCGCGGGAAGCAGGGGAGAGAGGGACAGGTCCGGCAGGACGCGCCTGGAAACCCGGGTCGATACGCCCGGAACATGAACTCCCTCGATCCGCGAGAGCCCTTCCAGGAGCTCGCGCCGTTTCCCTTTCCGCTCCTTCCACTCCTCGACGAGGCGGACGATTTCCAGCGCCGCCTCCTCGCCGTCTCCCACGAGCAGCGCGTCGAAGAAGGACTCGACGGGGGCAGGGTTGAGCGTGCACACTCCCCCGCCCAGGACCAGCGGGTCGCCTTCGCCCCTCTCCCGGCCGAGAAGAGGGATTCCTGAAAGGTCGAGCATGGCGAGGACGTTCGTATAGGTCAGTTCGTAGCTCAATGAAATCCCGAAGATATCGAATTCCCTCGCCGGGCGCCCCGATTCCAGGGACCCGAGCGGTTGTCCGCTTTCCCGGAGATGCCGCTCCATATCGGTCCAGGGGGCGAAGACGCGTTCGCAGAGCGTGCCCGGCCTGGAGTTGAGGATCTCGTAGAGAAGGAGGATCCCCAGGTGGGACATGCCTATTTCGTAAACGTCGGGAAAGGCAAGAAGGACGCGGGTTTTTGCGGCATTCCAGGAGATGAGCGGACGCCGCACCTCGCTCCCGCTGTACCGGGACGGTTTCTGCACGGAAGGAGGAATCGTTCTCATGATTTTTCTACATTCCCAATTAATTTTTGAAAAATCAATGGTTTCAAGTTAAATTAACGGGATAATGAGCGCGACTGGAGCCGCAACGCATTGCGTCTGATCTGGAACCAGGGCGCAGGGTTCTCGTTCCGGGCGGAGGAATTCTTCGGCCGCGAGGAGGAACTGGCGGCACTGACGCGGGTGTGCCTCGAAGGGAAGTCCGGCATCGGCGCCTCGGTGATGATATACGGGCCGCCCAACGTCGGAAAGACCTCCATTCTCCTCAAGCTGAAATACGATCTCCAGACTCTTCCCGAAGGCGCACCCCCGCCGCGCCCCTTCCCGTTCTACTTCTCGTTCAGCAAGATACTTTCCCATCCGCTGGCCCTCTCGCAGCATTTCCTGCAGGAATACCTTTGGCAGCTTCTGGTTTTCCTCGGGGATTCGCCGCCTGCGGCCTTCGACACGGACGCGTTGTGCGATCGGCTCGGGACCTACGGACTCGTCGACTATCGCGAATTCATCGTCGCCCACCGGCGTTTCACGGAGCGCGGCGACGGACTCTCGGCGCTGGTGAACGCATTTTCCTTCCCGTTCGTGTGGGGGGGGGAGATCTTCTATCCCGTTTTCCTCTTCGACGACTTCCAGTATACATGCAAACTCCAGAGCATTCCCGACGGTGCCATACTTTCGATCCTGCGTCCGTATATAAAGTCCGGGCATTTCCCGATGGTCATATCGGGCTCCTCCCCGGGGCACGTGACTTCTTCCCTGAAGCGGGAAGGATTGTTCGGCTCGTTCCAGCTTATGGAAGTGGGCGGGATCTCGCCCGCGGCCTCCGAGAGGATGTGGGCCTCCCTTTTCGCGCGCAGGAACATCCGGATGCCCGTCCACATACAGGCGCGCGCGGCCGCAAGGCTCGGCCACATACCGATCTACCAGCGGATGTTCGCCGAGGAGGTTTCCTTCCGCAGCGTGCAGGTGGAGGACGAGATCGGGTTCGAAAACCTGTTCGCCCTTTCGATAACAGAGGGGCAGCTCAACCGGTACTGGCGGGAATTCTTCGAGAGCGCGTTCCCGGACAGGATGGCGCGCGCCCGCGCGATCAAGTTCCTGAAGCGCGTCGTGTGCGACCAGTTCCCGCTGGACACGTTCGAAGGGGCGCTGTCGCTCCTCGGAACATCCGCGGAGGACGGAGGGGAGATCCTGTCGGCCCTTGAGTTCAAGGGCCTGCTCAAGTCCGACTTCGAACAGCTGCGGTTCGTCGGGGATCCGGTGCTGGCCGATTTCCTTTTCTGGGCGTTCGAGCGGGGAGTTCTCGGGAAGAGCGGCTCCCAGGTGGCCTCGTCGCTTGTGCAGGCGAAGCTTTCGCACGCCGCCGCGGGGCAGATGGAGGGCAGCCGGGAGAAGTGGATCTCCGTGACGAAGGAGCTCATGCGGAGGTGGGACTGCCGCGACGTGCCCTTGTTGCTGTTCCGATTCGACGATTTCCGGGAGAAGTTCGGCGGGAAGGGGCTTCTGGAGGTCGTGATCGGGCTGGAGAAGGAGCCGCAGAAGATGCGGCTGCCGAAGATCAGCTCCGTATCCACGGGATACCGAACCAGGCGCGGCGGTCCGCGGTTCGATTTCGACCTCGTGGCCTACGGATTCATGGAAGCCGAGTTTTCCGAGGAGAACCTGGTGATCTGGGCGGTGGACGTGATGACGGAGAAGTCGCTGACCGCCAACGCGGTGGAGCACTTCGAGAACCGGTGCAGGATCTTGAGCCTCGAGAAGGGGCTTTCTTCCGGCCAGCTGCGGAAGTGGATCCTGTTCGAAGGGACGGCGGACGCGGCCGCCATGGAGAGGGCGGCCCGGCACGACATCCTTCTGACGCACCGTTCCCAGATGCGCCTGTTCCTTAACCTGTTCGGCATGGAAGAGCTCGAGATGGCGCCGGAAGAGCGCAGGGGCTCCGAATCCCCGCAGGGGGCGGAACCGCTGGAGTTCGAGCTGGTGCTCCCGATGAAGGCGGATACGGAGGTCGTCGCGGCCCGCGTCGCGGAGGAGGTGGCGGCCTACGCCTCGCTGGACAAGGACACGGTCGACCGGCTCAAGATGGCGCTCATAGAGGCGTGCATCAACGCCTTCGAGCACAGCGGGGCGGAGTCGGGCAAGGTAAGGCTCCGGTACGTCCTGTCTCCCGAGAAGATCGAGCTTTTCGTCCAGGACGAAGGAAAGGGCTTCCGCGGCGGGAGACCGGGTGGGGAGTCGAAGCGCAACCGGGGTTGGGGGCTCAAGCTTATACGCGAGCTCGTGGACGAAGTGGACATTGCGACGGGCGACCGTGGAACCGTAGTGCGGATGGTCAAATACCTCGGCCGCGAATCCGGAAAGGAAGGGGAGGGATCCCAGGGTCCCGGGTGATGCCAAAGTGAGTTACCTGACGGTTCGGACGCGCCAGGCGGACGACGCCCTGGTGGTGTACATCGACGGATACCTCAACAGCCTCATGGGTGAGGAGGTGGAGCGGGTCGTGCAGGAAGCCCTTGACGCGGGGCGCAGGAAGGTGCTGCTCAATTTCGAGGGGACGCGCCTGATCAACAGCATAGGGATTTCGATAATCATCGACATCGTCGAAAAGATCATGGAGCGAAACGGGATGCTCGCGTTCTGCGCCTTGAGCCGGATAAACCGCGAGCTGTTCCAGATGACCGGAGTCGCCCGTTACGTCCAGGCGTTCGACCTCGAGGAGGAAGCCCTTGGTTATTTCGCGCAGTCGTCCTGAGTCCGCCCGTACGGGCGGGGAACGCATACCCGCGGGAAGGCGGGAGGCGTTCAAGCTGAAGGCGCTCCGGGATTTCACGCTATGTCTCGCGCGGGCCCGCGATTTCGACGAATCGCTGCACCTGTCGCTGATGGTGATCCTGGGCTCCTTCTCGATCGTAAAGGGGGCGCTGCTGCTTCGGGAAGACGGGGAATTCAGGGTGCGCGTTTCCCGCGGCCTTCCGCCCGGAATGCCTCCGATCGAAACGTCGAAGGAGCTGGTGGCCGCGCTCCGCCGTTCGGGCCGGCCGGTGTTGATGGGGCGGCGGGAGGTCCCCGGCGCGATCAGGAAGGCCGCCGAGGGTATGGAGCACGCGGTGCCCGCCTTTTCCGTGGACGTGCTGTGCCCGCTCGGGACCCGCAGCGGCCCGCTGGGTCTTCTGGCCCTCGGCCCAACGATAACGGGGGAGCCTCTGACCGTGGGGGAGAGGGAAACCCTGGGAGTGATGACGTCGTTTCTGTCCGCCCACATCTCCAACCACCGCGTGATGTCCGACATATTCCGCCTGAACGAGGTTCTGCGGTTCCAGGTCCAGGAAAACGAGCGGCTCATAACCGGGATGCAGGAGATCTATCTCGACACCATCCGGGCGCTTGCGACGGCCATCGAGGCCAAGGACCCCTACACGCGGGGGCATTCCGAGCGGGTGGCGAGGATATCGGTTTCGATCGCGAAGGGGCTCGATCTTCCCGAGAAGGAAGTGGAGGCGATCCACATCGCGTCGATCCTTCACGATGTCGGGAAGATAGGGACGGCCAGGTCCATCCTTACGAAACCGTCCCCCTTGACGGCGGGGGAGATCAGGGAGATACAGAGGCACCCGCAGACAAGCTTCGAGATTCTCTCCGAGATAAAGTTTCCATATCCGAACGTCGCGCAGCTGGCGAGGGACCACCACGAATGGCTGGACGGCACGGGATATCCGCACGGAAAGCGGGACCGCCAGATCTCCATGGGCGCGCGGATCATAGCCCTTGCCGACGCGTTCGACGCCATGGTGTCCGACCGCCCCTACCGGGACAGCCTTCCCCTGGTCGCGGCGCTCGGGGAGATCAAGTCATGCCTGCGGCGGCATTACGACCCGATAGTCGGGCGGATGTTTTTCCGGTCGCTGCGCGGGGAACTCTCCGGCGAACACCGGGAGGACCCGGTTTTCACGGCACTTGGGGAGCGGTATTCACGCGGGGACGCGGTCGCGTTCCTCGACCGGACCCTGCAGGACCTGCGCTGAGCTTCACGCCCGCGCCGGCCGACTTATCGGCGGATGTCCTTCAGGAGCGCCCGCAGCGCGGACAGCCCCCGGTGGAAATGCTCCCTGCGGTGCGGTTCCAGGGTCAGTATGGGAGCGGACCCCGCGTCAAGCGCGGCATGAAGGACCCCCCGGAAATTGATCGTCCCCTCCCCCACGGGAAGGTGGTCGTCCCGCTGCCCCATGTTGTCGTGTATGTGCATCTCCCGCAGGTCCTTCCCGAACGCCTCCACCCACTTGTGGACCGGGACGGCGGAAAAGAGGGTGGCGTGCCCCGCGTCGCAGCAGAATCCCAGCCGGTTCGATCCGACCGCATCCTTCAGGCGCAGCAGGTGCTCCGGCGACTCGTCGAAGACGTTTTCCATGAACAGGTCTACGCCCTGCTTCTCGGCGGTTTCCATCACCTCCCCGAAGGTCCGCCGGGCGGGCTCGAGCCACTTGGAGGAGTCGAAGTCGAAAATCCATCCGTAATAACCACCGTGGACCACGATCCCCCGCGGGCGGAATACGGGGACGAGGGCGATCGCCTGGCGCAGCCGGCGCACGGCGAGGAGGCGCGCCTCCTCGTCACGGGCGCCGGGCCAGAGGTCCTCGAAAGGGGCGTGGAAGGTGGCGGTCCCGACCCCTCCCGAGCGAAGCGACTCCGCCGCGGCCTCCGCCCTTCCCGGCTTCATCGAGTCGAGCGTCCCGGCGGAAAGATAGATCTCGGGCCCTACGCCGTTTTCGGACAGGAGGCGGGCGGTCTCCGGGAGCTCCAGCATCGGAAAAGGGACGGTCGTGTGGATAGTCCAGTCCATGGCCTCGCGAAACGATACCCCATCGCGCACGGCGGAGCAAGAGCCGGCCGCCGAAAAAACCTTGACATACGGGTGTATACTGCATACATTATCCGGCAATCCATAAAATGGGGGGAATCCGTTTGCTGCAGAAACTGAAGATCCAGATAGACAATCACATGACCCTGCGTGAAAAGATCGTGGAAACGGTCCGAAACGCGATTGTGAACGGGCAGATACCGGCAGGCGCCCGGGTGGCCGAGCCCGAGCTGGCCGACCGCTTCGGCATCAGCAGGACGCCGATCCGCGAGGCGTTCCGCCAGCTGGAGTCGGAAGGATTCATCACTGTCATCCCGCGGAAGGGGGCCATCGTCGCCTCGCTTTCGGCCAAGGACATCTCCGACTTTTACGATCTCAAGATGGTGCTCGAGGGATACGCGGCCAGGTGCGCCACCAAGGTGCTGACGGAGAAGGAGCTGGTCAAGATGGAGACGGTGAACCGCCAGATGGAGACCGCCTCCGTCAAGAAGGACCTGCGCAAGGTGCTCCTTCTACACAACGAGTTCCACGACGTCTTCCTCAAGGCGTGCGGCAACGAGAAGCTTCACGGGATCGTCCAGAACATGGTGATGCAGTTCCAGCGCTTCCGGCTCATCCTCGCGATGCGCGGCAAGATAGAAGGCTCCATCCGCCAGCACAGGGAGATCATCGATGCGTTCCGGAAGCGGAATTCCGACCTGGCGGAGTCCCTCGTCATCAAGAACGCCCAATACGGAAAAAAGGTCCTTCTCCGGGAACTGGCGAAGGGGTGATCCGGGGCGGCTGAAGGCACCCAGATGCCCGATCAGGACCTGCTGCGCAACATCCCTTCCGTCGCCTCCCTGCTTGAATCGCCGGAAATCCGCCGGCTGCTCGCCCGCATCCCGCGCGCGGTCGTCGTGGACGCCATCCGCAGGACGCTCTCGGCCCTGCGCGGCGAGGCATCGCTCGCCGCGTCCCCGTTACGGAGCCGCGACGAATGGACGGCCCTCCTGATTTCCCGGCTTCCCCCCGAGATAGCCGCAGGGGAGTCGCCGTCGCTTCGAAGGGTCATCAACGCCACCGGCGTCGTCATACACACCAACCTGGGCCGGGCGCCCCTGCCCGAGGAGGGCATACGCGCGGCCTCCGAGGCTGCGCGCGGCTATTCCAACCTCGAGTTCGACCTTGCGACGGGGGGCCGCTCCTCCCGCCTGGTCCACGTCGAGGGCCGGATCGCCGGGCTGACGGGCGCGGAGGCGGCGCATGTGGTCAACAACAACGCCGCTGCGGTGCTCCTGTGCCTGGCGGGGATGGCAAGGGGGCGCGAAGTCCTCGTCAGCCGCGGGGAGCTGGTGGAGATCGGGGGCTCGTTCCGCATCCCCGACATCATGTCCGAAAGCGGCGCGATCCTCGTAGAGGTAGGGACTACGAACCGCACGAGGCTTGCGGACTATGAAAATGCGGTCACCGCGCGGACGGCGCTTCTCCTTAAAGTCCACCGCTCGAACTTCAGCATCTCCGGCTTTACCGAGGAGGTTTCGGCGGCGGCCCTGTCCGAGCTGGGGGGGCGGCTGGGGATCCCCGTTATGGAGGACCTGGGCTCGGGGGCCCTCTTCGATTTTTCCGCGGCGGGCATCCCGGGGACGCCGACGGTCCGCCAGGCCCTGGCGCAGGGGCCGGGAGTCGTGACCGTAAGCGGAGACAAGCTGCTCGGAGGGCCGCAGGCCGGGATCATAGCGGGGAGAAGGGCCATCGTCGATCCGCTGAAAAAACACCCGCTCTCGCGGGCCCTGCGGGTCGACAAGCTGTGCCTTGCGGCATTGGAGGCCACGCTTTGCCTGTACGCCGACGAACGCAGGGCGCTTGCGCGCGTCCCCGTGCTGGCCATGATCACGGAGGGGGAATCCGCCGTCCGCGCGAGGGCCCGCAGGCTGGTGCGGCGGGTCCGGACGGGAGGCGGGGGGGGGCTCGAGCTGACGATCGAACGGGCGCATTCTTCCCCCGGCGGGGGGGCGATGCCCGAAGTGCTGATTCCCACGCACTGCGTCGCCGTGTCCCATCCCGGCGTGCGGGCGGAGGAGCTTGAGGGGAGGCTGCGGCAGGGGAACCCGCCCGTCGTGGCCCGGATCGGCAAGGGCAGGGTTCTGCTCGACATGAGGACCGTACGCGACGGCGAGCTTCGGGAGCTGGCCGCGGCGCTGCTGGCCGCCGCCGCGGGGGAGCTTCGATGAAGCGCGTAAGTTCAGGGTTGAACGGGCCTCGTCCGTCAGTGTATAAAAAGACATGCTGAATTCCGGAGTGCTTGTCCTCAACCGGGCGTTTTTCCCCGTGCACGTCACGAATGTGCGCCGCGCCTTCTGCCTTCTGTACTCCGGCCTGGCAAGGGCCATCAACTCGAGCTACGAGATGTTCGATTTCCAGTCGTGGAGCGAGCTGTCCATCGGAACGAGCGACGAGTCGGTCGGGCTCGTCGGGAGGATGATCCGGATCCCGAGGGTGGTCGTGCTCGTCGCCTACGACAGGGTCCCGAAGCGCACGGTGCGCTTCAGCCGGCACAACATATTCGTCAGGGACC
>DATBLU010000202.1:0-4495 GCA_036555205.1 Candidatus Deferrimicrobiaceae bacterium | reverse complement strand
AACGGACGCTCTCCCGGCGCGGGCCGAGGGTGGTGATCAACCCGAGCCCGTCGAGGAGCCACAGCGTCCGGTACACGGTGTCGAGGGATACCGTCGGGACCCGCGCACGGACGCCCCGGTAGACGGTTTCCGCATCGGGGTGCTCCGTGCTTCCTGCGATCTCGCGGAAGATCTCGAGGCGCTGGTGCGTGAGCTTCACGCCCGCCCTCCGGCATGCGGACTGGAACCGCTCGAGCCGCCGCCCGATTTCGACGTTCCCGATTTTCAAGGACAGGCTCCTATCTGCATATAATACCTATATAGGAATATAATGACATCTACGAAGCGTGTCAAGGATCGTCGTTCCGGCGGGATCTTCGTCGGCTGGCGATCAGGTTGCGCCGATGAAGGCGCCCCGGGGAGGACATAAGGGAAGAATTAGATGAAAACGGAGAGCGTGAAAGAAGGCACGCTCTCCGGAATATTGCTGGCTCCCTGGGCAGGACTCGAACCTGCAACCTAGTGGTTAACAGCCACCCGCTCTGCCGGTTGAGCTACCAGGGAACGAAATAACGGCAGACGTGAACTATAATCCCGCCCCCCTCGCCGCGTCAAGTGGGAGGGCGGACCCCTCGCCGGCCTTCCACTCGCTGCCCTTGGGCGCGGTTGGAAGCCCCAGTTCGAGCCATTCGTCGAAGCCGCCGTGGAGGACGCTCACCCTGTCGATTCCACGCTTGATCAGGATCCGCGCCAGACTGGCGCTGGTGGCTTCCCCCGGTCAGGTGCAGTAGAAGACGAGCTCCCGGCCCGCCGGCAGGTGATGGGCGAACCTGTGGAAGGTCGCCGGCCGAAGTCGAAACGACCCGGCGATCATCCGGTCCGACCGCGCGTAGTCGTCGTCCCGCCGAAGGTCCAACACCATGGGCGGATCCGGTTCCGACATCCTGCGGTGCAGCTCTTTAGCCCCGATCCTGGGAGCCGTATAGTGCCAGACCAGGTAATAACGATACGCGATCCGCCAGACCAGGTAGGCGGCCAGTCCCCCGACCAGGATCCAGCCCAATCCCCCGTGGAGCGCCTCTGCATGCTGCGCGATCTCCCTCCCGAAGATCCGACCGAGCCCCGTCCCGGCAAAGGCCCAGATCAGCGCCCCCGCCAGGTCCAGGGCCAGGAACAGGTAGAGCGGCATGGCTGCCAGCCCTGCCAGAGGCGGCATCACCGTGTTCACCCCGGGGAGGAATTTCGCGAACAGGATCGTTACAAACTTCCGCCTGTGGAATAAGTCGACGGCGCTCTCCACGCAAACGTCCGGATTGAAAGACATCCGGCATATGCTGACGAGGACCCGCCGGCCCCGCCATTTCCCGGCGGCGAACCAGATCAGGTCGGCTCCTATCGCTCCCGCCACCGCTCCCGTCAAGATCAAGGGGAAGGACACCGTCCCAGATAGCGATAATGCCCCCACGAGCATCAGGAACGGAAAGGCCGGGAACGGAAGGCCGATGTTCTCGAGGAAGCTGACGAGGAATATGGCCGCGACGCCGTTCCGTGAGATCATTTCCTGCAGCCAGTCCACCGGGCGGACTCCTTTCCCTTTAAAATCTTACCTTGGTAGATGAGCGCCGGAGTTGCGTGGATGCGCGCCGAATTTGGCCTAGCGGGATGGGGATTGCGCCTTGCGGTAGGTTATCCACCCCGATGCGGCAAGAAGGAGGATCCCCAGGAGGAACAAGGGGATGGAGAATCCCGAAGGCACCCCTTTCCCGTATCCGATCTTCTTCCATTCCAGGATGTAAGTCGCGATGACCGCGGCGGCGCCCGCGACGCCGATGCCCCAGCCCGGCAGTCCGGGGGCGAAGGGGGCCTCCTCGGAAGCGCGCAGGAAAAGCACGGAGAAGGCGAGCATCCCCGCGCAGATAAGGAGAACCGACCATACCGGGCCCACCCAGGGGAGAGGGATCAGGAACAGGATGTCCCAGTCGGCCACGCCGGCGGGCCAACCGATCGCCGCGTAAAGCCACAGGTAGTAGAAGATATCCCAAGCGGCGAACACAAGGAGGAACGCCCCCAGCCGCCTCGCTCCCCCGCGGACGGCAAGGGATGCCGCGCATAGCAGCATGACCAGGGTGGAGCCTTCCCTGATGATCTCTACAGTAAGTATAGCCGGCGGCAGGTCCTTCATCGGGAAAAGCGGGCCGCCGCCGATCAGCGCGCGAAGGTAGATGACTACGGCCGCCTCGACGAACGCCATCGCGGCGGCGAAGACGACAAGGAAGGCGATTTTCTCCTTCATCTCCCCTTCGCCATGTCTCCGCGCAGCACCGAGCAGGTGGAGGACGCGCGCGCCACCAACTTCCCCTCCTCGTTGGTCACGTCGCACTCGACGAACCCCACGGTCTTTCCCCTGTGCGCCACCTTCGCTTTCGCCGCCAGCTTCTCGTCGAAAACGGGCCTCAGGAAATTGATCTTGAGCTCCAGGGTCGTGAACGACTCCCCCGGCCCCAGGGTAGACGCGAACGCATAGCCCATCGCGGCGTCCGCGAGATCGCAGAGTATTCCTCCGTGCACCGTTCCCATCGGGTTGTGGTGACGCTTGTCCGCCTTCATTTCGAACACCGCCTCGCCGCCGCCGAACGAAACCGCGCGTATCCCTACAAGCACGGCGACCGGCGGCGTCTTGGGACCCTCCTTCAGCCGATCGGAAAACGCCTTCTCCATCCTCGCCCTCCCCAGATGCCCGGAGGCAGATACAGGGAATTATCTCACGCCGTTCGCACCCGACGCCAATCGTACGCGCCGGAGCCGGGTCAAACCTTCATCCCTGCGGCGTCGTTAAGCGCCTTGAGCAGCCCCTCGACGTCGACCCCGTCCCTTTTCGCCGTCGTCTCGATCGGGGCCCCGCCGCCGCAGCATGAGTCCACCTTGTATTCGTTGAAGACCTTTATCGTCTGCGGGTACTTCTTGATGACGTCGTTTATGATCATGTCGCGCGTGATGAAATCCATGCGATTTCCTCCCTTTTATATCCCCGGCGCCCTACGGCCGGGGGGCGATGACCGCCAGCATGACGGTTTTTTCCGACGCCTTCAGGCCGTGCGGTTCCTCCGGCTCGGTGATGACAAACGCCCCTGCGTGTGCCGGCTGCTCGCCGTGTCCAGTGATGAATGCGCCTTTCCCCTGCACGATATGGAGCACGACCCGGGAAGGCGCCGTGTGCGGCGGGATCTCCTGCCCCGCCAGGAGGCCGAAGACCACTACGCGCATAGCGTCGGAATCGTACAGAAGCTTGGATACGGGCCTTGTCTGCGAAAACTCCGCCTCTTTCAGCGCGTCAATCATTGAACGCCTCCTTTCCTTTCCGATCGGGGACCGTCACCTAATCGTGAGCCATAGGTTTGCGACCCCGAGAACGATCCCCGCAAGCTGCGCCACGCTCCCCGTCCAGAGGAGAACTGCGGCGGCCGGAACGATAAAGCCGATGACCATGCCGGCAGTGGCGAGCGCCGCGATCCAGAAATGGGCGGCGGCCCACGCCTCGCTGCGCAGCGGCTTCCCCGCGAATCGCGGAAGTATATGGTACGCGATCCCGAAGATTATCATGATGACGAACCCCGCAAGGTTTAGATGCGTATGCGCAAGCCTCCACTGCGCGCCGGGGGCCTTGTACAGGAGGTCCCGGGTGGGCGGCAAGGCAAGCAGCGTTCCGAGAAGAGCCCCAAGCACGAAATAAGCCATTCCGACCTTCAGGAACCGGATCGTCGTCGGACTCATTGCGCCTTCCTCGTCATTTCGAACGGTCCAGGAGCGAAGTCCCGAAGAGGAGCCAGAAATAATCGTCCCGGTTCCGGATGTAGATCTTCCCGCCGCCGGCCATGTTCTCTCCGGCCAGCTGCCCCTGCCTTATGGCGCTGCGCCAGCCGAAGTTGATCCGGACCTCGCCGGTCTTCTCGTCATAGAGCTCCGCGCAGTCTCCCGCCGCATAAATGTACGGCGAGCTGGTCCGCAGGCGGTCGTCCACGACGATGCCGGTCCCGACCTTCACGCCGCTTCCTTTGAGGAATGCCACCGCGGGAAGGCGCTCCGTGGCCGCCACTATCATCGAGCAGCGGATCTCCCGCCCGTCCAGGTCCCGGACCTCGAATGCGCCGTCGTCGATTTCGCGGATGGAGGCTATATCGTCCCCATCAAGGATCGATACCCCCCGTGCGCGGACCTGGTCGAGTACGCTCGCCTCGAATTCCCCCGAGAACGGATAGCCGAACCGGGGGAGATCAGGCTTGATCCACACCACGTTCCTCCCCAGTCTCGCCAGGGCCCTGCAGGCCTCTATCCCCACATAACCGGACGCATACACGACGACGGGACCCGGTCCTGCCGCGCGCTCCCTGATCTTCCTGGCGTCGCTCAAGGAATCGAACGGAACGACCGCTGTCGTGTGCCGGTCGAGCGGGGCCGGCAGAACCGGTTTCCCCCCCGTTGCGACGAGCAGGAAGTCGTACGCCTCCGCGGTCCCGTC
>DATBLU010000342.1:0-4758 GCA_036555205.1 Candidatus Deferrimicrobiaceae bacterium | reverse complement strand
CCCGACGATTCCCTCGCCCCACACGTAGCGCGCCCGGCCTCGCTCCTCCGCCGTGTAGCCGGCGGCCACCTCCATCCGGAGCTCCCTTGTGGCGGCGTCCGGGAGATGGATAGCCGCGCGGTCGAACCCCAGGAAGCTCTGTAGAGTCCTGAGGGAGGTCCCAAGCGCGCGCGGGAGGTTCTCCGTGGACGTAAGGATTTTTCCCACTTCATATATTGCGGACAGCTCCGCTTTTTCATGGGAAGGACCGCGGTTCATGCGCCAATTATAGCGTGGAAGGAGATATAATGCGGTCGATCTTCACGAGGGAAACCGGCATTTGCGGGAGGTGGAAGGAAGCATGAAGAAACGGGTATCGCGTTTCCTCCGGGGGAAAAGGATACTTCCACCTCCTGTCCCGGGAGACGTGAGGGCCGCGGACATGATCGACCGGTTCTTCCTCGCCTACAACGCCGGAAGGCTCAGGGAGGGAGCCCGGCTGCTCGCCGAGAAGATGCTGCGCCCGGGGGTTACCGTGGGCCTTTCGCTGTCGGGGGCGCTCACGCCGGCAGGCCTCGGCGTCTCCTGCGTGGTGCCGCTCATAAAGGCGGGCTTCGTCGACTGGATCGTGTCGACGGGCGCCAACCTGTACCACGACGCGCATTTCGGGCTGGGCATGAGGATGCATGCAGGATCACCCTTCCTCGACGACCGGGTCCTTCGGGATGAGGGTGTCGTCCGCATCTACGACATCCTGTTCGACTACCATGTCCTCCTCGACACGGACGCATTCTTCCGCATGGTGCTCGACGCGGAGGAGTTCCAGGCTGAGATGGGCACGGCTGAGTTTCACTATCGCCTCGGACGGTACCTGGCGGAGCGGGAAAAGGCGCTGGGCCTGGGCGAGGTTAGCGTCCTTTCGGCCGCGCACCGGTACGGCGTTCCGGTCTACACATCTTCCCCGGGCGACTCGTCCATCGGGATGAACGTGGCGGCAATGCGCCTGTTCGGCAGGGGGGCTAAGATCGACGTCTCGGCCGACGTGAACGAGACCGCCGCGATCGTCTACGCTGCCAAGAGAAACAGGGGGAAGAGCGCGGTCTGGATCTTCGGAGGAGGATCCCCGAAGAACTTCGCGCTCCAGACCGAGCCGCAGATCCAGGAAGTCCTGGGTATCGCGGACAAGGGGCACGACTATTTCCTTCAGATAACGGACGCCAGGCCCGACACCGGGGGGCTCTCGGGGGCCACCCCTTCCGAAGCCGTGTCCTGGGGGAAGGTCGACCCCGAACGCCTGCCGGACAGCGTGGTCTGCTACCTGGATTCGACAGTGGCCATGCCGCTACTGACGGCGTACGTGCTGTCCCGCGCGAAAAAACGCGCGCACGGCAGGCTGTACGACCGCCGGGGGGAGCTGCTCGCGCTCCTGGCGCGGGGGGTACGTCGCAGGGATCTCGCGGAAAGGAAAAAGTCGGGCAGGTAGCCGACGCCCCCCGGTTTCATTTCAGATGCAGCAGGAGTTTCCCGGCGGCATATGCGTCCGCCTCGGCGCGATGGAACCCGGCGCCTATTCCCAGATCCCGGCATATCGAGGAAAGGGAGTTGCTCCGGAAACGGCCGGTGCGTCGCGCCAGAAGGAGCGTGTCTACGACCGGGTTGCCCGGCCATTCCCCGCCCGCGATTCGAGCTTCGGCCCGGAGGAACGAGAGGTCGAACGGTGCGTTGTGGAAGACGAGAACGTCGTTCTCGATGAATGCGAGTATCCTCGGAAAGAGGTCGCAGAAGCACGGCGCCCCGGCCACCATCAGGTCGGTGATCCCGTTTATCGCCGACGCCCCCGGAGATATGGGGCGCATGGGGTTGACGAGCGACACCAGCGAATCGATCACGTCGCCGCGCAGGAACTTCAGCATCGCGACCTCGCAGACCCGGTGTCCGTCGGCGGCGTCGATGCCGGTGGTTTCCACGTCCACGGCTATGTAGGGGCCGTCCGCGACCCGCTTGGCTTCTCCGATCATGACGACTCCATTATAAGCGTTGCGCCCCATCCCCGGCTCCTTTCTGGCCATTCCGGTTTGTGATATAAGGACGGAAAATCGCGCCGGGGGGTTGCGCCCGATGAAGAAATGGAAATGCACCGTATGCGGATACATCCACGTGGCGGAAGAGCCGCCCGACACCTGCCCCGTCTGCGGCGCCCCCAGGGAAAAGTTCGTGCAGATCCAATGAGCTTCCGCGGCGGGAGGGTGGCGCAGGTCACCGGCGGGGGCGGTCTTGCGGTTCGCGAGCGGCGGGAGATATAATTTCCCCCGTTCATCCTGACCCGGGCAGGAGGCCCCTATGCAGAAGTGGCGATGCATCGTGTGCAACTACATCTATGATCCTGCCGAGGGGGACCCCGATAACGGCGTGGAGCCGGGGACGCCGTTCGAGAGCATACCCGACGACTGGGTCTGCCCGCTATGCAGCGCGGGAAAGGACGAGTTCGAGAGGATTGAGGAGTAGCAAAGCGTGCCGACAGTGACCATTGCGCCGAACGTCCACTGGGTGGGAGCGAAGGATCCCGGGCTGGCGGTCTTCGACATCGTCATACCCACGGAATACGGGACGACATACAACGCCTATCTTGTCCGCGGGACAGAGAAAACCGCCCTTATCGACTGCGTCAAGCGACCGTTCGCGCAGGAGCTTTTCCGCAACATCTCCGAATTCCTGCCGGTCGAGAAGCTCGATTACGTCGTGATCAACCACTCCGAGCCCGACCACGCCGGGGCGCTGGTCGACCTGCTGGAGCTCCACCCCCGCGTGAACGTGCTGCTGTCCCGTTCGGCGAAGACGTTCGTAGACAACCTCGTTAACGCCGGGTTCCCTTACCGGATCGTCGGCGACGACCTGGAGCTGCCCCTCGGAGGGAAGACCCTCAGGTTCATAAACGCGCCGTTTCTCCACTGGCCGGACACCATACTCACCTACCTCGTCGAGGACCGGATCCTGTTTCCGTGCGATTTCCTCGGCGCCCATTATTCCAGCCCCGAATTCTACAACGACGAGCTTCCGGATCCGTCCGTCGCCAGGAAGGCGTTCGAGTTCTACTACAGCACCATCATGCGGCCCTACAAGGATTACGTCCTGAAGGCGTGCGAGAGGTTAAAAAGCTTTCCGGTCTCGATGATCGCGCCTTCGCACGGGCCGATCCTGCGGAAGGACCCCCAGTCGTACATCGACTGGTACGAGGAGAAGGCTTCCATCCTGTCCCGGGTGAAGGAAAAGAGGGTGGCCATCGTGTACGCCTCCGCGTACGGCAACACGGCGGCGATGGCCGCCAAGGTTGCGGAGGGCGTGAGCGCGGGAGGGCTTACCCCGGTCCTCATGAACTCCGTCGAAGTCCCGATGGACAAGATGATCGACGAGTTCGAGGTTTCGGCCGGATTCCTCATCGGGACCTCCACCCTCAACAGCAACGTCCCGCAGCCGATACTTCAGCTTATAGCCAACCTGGTGGTCCTGAACGTCAAGGGGAAGCCGGCGTCCGTCTTCGGGTCCTACGGATGGAGCGGAGAGGCGATCAAGACGGTCCAGGACATCCTGACTTCCATGCGCCTCAAGGTCTCGCCCGAACCGGTCAGGGTGCGGATGTCCCCTTCAGAGGCGGACCTTGCGGCCTGCGTGGAATTCGGCAGAAAATTCGCCGAAATCGTCCACGGGGGATAGAGCGGCGTTCCGTTCCCCGCCAGTCATTGCCGGGACGGGCCCCGATCATTTCTTCGGCTTGATCGGGTCGGACCCTTCCTTGTGGAGCTCGCGGTCGGCGTCCTTCTTTATCTGCTTCTGATGTTCGAGCGCCTCTCCGCGGATGAGCGCCTTGCAAACCGGGCAGATGCTGTCCTCACCGGGATCGGGCTTGCCGCACACCAGGCAGCGACTCTTCAGCTCGGTCATCGGACCCTCCCCGCCGCACGGGCGTAATCGTTCTCAAGACTTGCCGTCCACAAGTATAGAATACGATGGAAACGGAAAATGTTTTACTACATCTTAAAAACGCAGGATCGGAAGGCACTTACACACAACCACGTTCCCCGGGAGATCCCGATGCCGTTGCGCCTCGAAAAATCGCGTATTCCGGACAAGCCCCGCAACGGGCTGGTCCTCGTGCTGACGGGAGAAGGAAAAGGTAAGACGACGTCGTGTCTCGGGATGGCGGTGCGCGCGATAGGCTACGGCATGCGCGTCGTCATGATACAGTTCATAAAAGGCTCGCTGCACTACGGCGAGCTGGACGGGGCGAAGCGGCTTGCGCCCGAGTTCGAGCTGATCCCCATGGGGAAAGGGTTCGTCGGCATCATGGGCGACACGCTGGACTTTTCGACGCATTCCAGGGCCGCGGCGGAGGCGCTTGCGGCGGCGCGCGAAAAGATGCTCTCGGGAAAGTACGACATCGTCATACTGGACGAGGTAAACGTCGCGCTGCACCTACGGCTTATCCCGGTGGAGGATGTGATCTCCCTCATAGAAGCGAAGCCGGAGTCGGTCCACCTGATCCTTTCCGGGCGGCACGCGCACGAAGAGGTTATCCGGCACGCCCACCTGGTCACGGAGATGCGGAACATCAAGCACCCCTTCGACCTCGGGATCGAGGCGGAGAAAGGCATCGATTATTGAGCGAAGCTCCCGAAAGCGTCCGGGTCGAGGGAGAGCTTTCCGACTGCCCGCGGTGCGGCGCGGGACGGGGGTTCCACGTATCCTTCAGGAGGAAGGGGCGCGCCCTCTCCGTGATGCTGG